>JACDHU010000036.1 GCA_013820865.1 Chloroflexota bacterium | reverse complement strand
CATCGTCCACGGCACGCTGAATGCCCATGTCGGCGCCGCCGGCGTCGCGGATGGTGGTGATGCCCGCACGCAGGGTGGCTTCCAGGTTGCGCTCGGCCTCGTAGAACTGGTACGAGAAGGGCGTCTGGAGAATTCGCCATTGGTCGATGTCGCTCAGGATCACGTGCGTGTGACAGTCGAACAGGCCGGGGAGCAGCGTGCGCCCCGACACGTCAACGGAGTCGTCGCCGTCCAGCCCGCTGCCGATGTCGACGATCTGGCCGTCGGCGATGGCCAGGTCAGCCGTAGCCGGCTCGGCTCCGCGCCCGTCGAAGACGCGGCCGCCCGAGAGGATCAGTCGTCTCGACCGGCCGTTGGAGGGCATGCGCGCATGGTACTGGGCCGACGCCCTGTGGCATGCTGCGGTGGATGGTTCTGCGTCGCATGCTCGGTCTCGACAGTGGCTCCGCTCCGGGCTCGGCAGCGGCCGATCCGGCGGCGATGGCGGAAACCGCAACCGTGCGTCGGATCGTGGCCGAGTTGGAGGCGCTCGAGCCGGCGCAGCGCCGCCACCTTGCGGGCTTCGCGTATGTGCTCAGCCGGGCTGCCCACGCCGATCTACACATCTCAGCAGCCGAAACGCGGCTTATGGAGCAGATTTTGATGCGGATCGGCGGCCTCCCGCCGTCGCAGGCGCTGCTGGTGGTCGAGATTGCGAAGCACCAGACGCAGCTCTACGGCGGCACCGAGGACTACCTGGTGACCCGTGAATGGTCGAAGCAGGCCACCGAGGAGCAGCGGATGGCGCTGGTCGAGGCGTGCTTCGCCGTGGTGGCCGCCGACCACACGATCACCGCCGAGGAATACAGCGAGCTGACCCAGATCGCCGACGAACTGGACCTTTCACGCCCGCAGCTGAACACCATTCGGCGCGAATACAGCGAGCACCTTGCGGCCATTCAGCGCATGCGTGGCCGGTCAACGGAGCCGCCGCGCTGAAGCGGCAACCTCAGACGGTGGCCGGCGGCTCCGGGGTTGCCGGTGTGCGGTCAGGGTCCGCCTCGGGCAGCAGGAAGAAGCGGTAAGCCACGGCGGCAATCGCCGCGCCGAGCAGTGGGCCGATGACCCACACGTGCCCGTCCGTCCAGATACCGGTCGTGGCCGCCGGACCGAGCCAGCGCGCCGGATTGAGCGCACCGCCCGTAAGCGGCCCGCCCATCAGGATGCCCGCCGCCAAGGCGAGGCCGATCGCCAGCCCGCCGACCTTGGGACCCCGTGGGTCGATGGCCGTTCCAAAGACGGCGATGACCAGGATGACCGTCAGCACGGCCTCGATCGCGATGCCGGCGCCCATGCTGATCCCCTCGCCCAGCTGCGGTGTGCCCAGCGCGGGCGAGATGTCGGCGCTGAAGATGGCGCGCAGCCCCCACGCGGCGACGATTCCGCCGATGAGCTGGGCAAGGACATAGGACAGGGCACGTCGCCCTGGAATCTGGCCCGCGATCCAGACACCGAACGTGACGGCCGGGTTGAAGTGACCTCCGGAGACCGCGCCAAGCGCACTGACCAGCACCGCCAGTACCAGGCCGTGGGCCAATGCGACCACGATCAGACCCGGTGGATCACCGCCGGCGGCTGCCGTCCAATCGGTCATCGCGACTGAGCCGATCCCGACGAAGAAGAACAGGAAAGTGCCGGCACCCTCGGCGACTACGGCATTCCACGGATTGCGCATTCGTCCCTCGCTCCCTCGAAGCGCTGCCACTCAGCGTTCCCGATCGTAGCGTGCGTGGCCGCCCTGGGAGGGCTTGCCTGCTCTGGGATACTACCCGTGGCCGACACGTCCCTGCCGGCCCTGGACGCCGTAGGCCGTACCGAGGGAACCTTGACTCTGCTTCGCATGCCTCGCCGAACCGCCGTGCGCAATGAGATGGCGGTGCGTAGTGAGGACCGCGTGATCGGGCTGCGTGACGGGCGTCGCCTCGGTTATGCAGAGTACGGCGACCCCGCCGGCAGGCCCGTACTCTTCTTCCACGGTCTCGGCTCGACGCGGGTGGTCTGCCCGCCGGATGATGGCACGGCACTGAAGCAGGGCATAAGGCTCGTCGCCGTGGACCGGCCCGGCATCGGCATCTCGGACCCGCTTCCCGATCGACGGCTGCTGGACTGGCCAATGGATGTCATCCAGTTGGTCGACCAGCTGCAGATCGATCGCTTTGCGGTTATCGGCTGGTCGGGCGGCGGGCCGTACGCCGCCGCCTGCGGTTACCTGCTACCGGGCCGCGTCACCGCGGTCGGTCTGGTGAGCTCGCCGGCGCCGCTGGCCGGAGTTCCGGAGGCGGACTATCTGCTTCGCTTCCACCGCAACGCGGTCCGGGCCGCCGGCAGGGCACCGTGGATGATCCGCCTGGCGCTCTGGCATTGGGGCCGATCGCAGCGCAGGAACGCCACGTCCTACTTTGATCGATCGGTCGCCACGATGCACGCGGATGACCGTGACATCCTGACCGAGCCGGCGCTGCGGATCAGGATGATCGAGAACTCCGGCGAGCTGTTCCGCCACGGCGGGCGGGGCATGTACGACGAGGCGCTCGTGATGGCTCGCCGTTGGGGTTTCGATCCGGCCGACATAGGGGTGCCGGTCCACATCTGGCACGGAGGGCGAGACGACACCGTGCCCGTGCGCATGGCGCACTACGTGGCCAACTCGATCCCCGGCAGCCGGGTGACGTTCTACCCCGAGGACGGTCACCACCTGCTTTATCGGCGCTGGCCGGAGATCCTGGCTCGCCTCGGCGGGGCGCGACTCGAGTAACCGCCGGACGGCGGTTCGTCAGCCGGAGCGGGCCAGGAGTTCGGCCACTGCCTCGGCGATGACCACGTCTTCGCGCGGTAGCTTCAACTCGCAGCACAGCTACCGCGTCCCCCTGACGGGAGAGGAACGTGTCACCGTCGCGCGTGAGTATCGATGCCGGCCACGCCCAGCACGGCCAGCCGATTGACGATGGCGGCCCTCAGCTGCGCGGCGTTCTCGCCAATCCCGCCGGTGAAGACGAGCGCGTCCAGCCGGCGCAGGGAGCTTGCCGCGGCACATATGCCTTCAGCCGCTCGGCGGACGAAGATCGCCAGCGCCAGCGCTGCTCGTTCGTTGCCGGCGTCGGCGGCCTGGCTGACGGCGCGCACGTGATCCAGCGCCTCGGCCAAGTCAGCCGCCGAGAGCCGCTGGTCGCGTAGCAGTCGGAGAATGATGCCCGGATCGAACGAGCCGGCGCGCGCGCCCATCATCAGGCCTTCGAGCGGCGTGAGTCCCATCGAGGTGGCTACCGATGCTCCGTCGCGAACGGCCGTCACGGAGCAGCCGCTGCCGAGGTGCGCGACGACCACGGAAAGGGAGGCCGCGTCTGGACCGAGCAACTCGCCTGCGCGCCGCACCGCCCAGGACACCGACAGCCCGTGGAAGCCGTAGCGCCGGATCCCCATTCCTCGTACCACTGCCAGGGCAGCGGGTAGGCGAAGGCCGCCTCGGGCAGGCTCGAGTGGCATGCGGTATCGAACACCGCCACGTGCGGCACATCCGGCAGCAGTTGCAGCGCAGTGCGGATGCCGTCGATGGCGACGCTGTTGTGCAGCGGAGCGAGCGCTGCCACTTCCTGCAGCTCAAGCAACACGTCCTCATCGATCAGCATCGCTCAACGAAACGAGCACCGCCATACAGCATCCGGTGCCCCACTGTCGCTTCGTGGCTTGATATGGGATTGAATCTCAGGTAGGTTCCCGGGGATCACGCAGCAGAGCCGAACGAAAGAAAGCCTCCTCATGGGTATGTACACCTTGACCCTCGCCGCGCTCATCGCCCGCGAGCGATTGGCGCGTGCCGAGCGGCGGTTGCGCCTGCGGATCAGTTGAAGTAGCGCGGCCCACGACCAGCACATTCCACGCACGGCCCAAGGAGAAGTCATGAGGGCTGGGTGGCGGCCACGCTGACGGCGGATATCGCGCCACCGGCTTGGCGGAGTGGCCGCGCACGGTGGTGTCCGGCATCGGACCTGCCCGCGGTCTGGAGCGACCTCGCGCAGCGGATGGAGGCGCGCTGGCGTGTGTCGCCGAGGACGGACATGCCTGCTCCTGGGGGGAGTGATGGCAACGGAGGCCCATCGACATGATGGACGAGGTGATCAGCAACCTCGACACCGAGTCGGCCGGTGTCGTGGCGTGACGGGTGATCGACCGATGTGGAACCTCGGATGGGACTGGCGGCGCAGCCTGCCGCACCTGCTGGCGCCCGGCGATGTGGTCCCCACCATGCGTCGCGGGGCCGGCCACCCCGCCTGGGAGCAGTTACGCGCCGCCTCCTACCCCGACCGTCTGGTCCTCTCGGCGCTGGCCTGTGAGCACGAGCTCAAGGGGGGCCTGCTGCGGGCGGGCATCACCCCGGGCATGCGTATCCTCGATGCCGCCTGCGGACCGGGCGTCATCAGTCGCTTCCTGCTGGACCTCGGTGTCGCCGAGGTGATCGGCTGCGACGCCGCGCCGGAGATGCTGACGATGGCCGAGGCGCTGCCACGGATCGTCGGTCGCGGACAGCACCTGAGCTTTGAGCGGGTTGATCTGACCGGCCGGCTGCCGTTCGGCGACGCCGCCTTCGACGCCGTCCTCTGTGGCGACGTGTGGCTGCCCGATGCGTTCGCGGAGCTCCGTCGCGTGCTGCGCCCCGGCGGCGCCATCATCACCAAGGTGACCCACGCCATCGCCTCCACCTACGCCTGGGATCTCGCCTTCGACCTGCGGGTGCGCACCGCCCAGGTCGACGCGTATGATCGATCCACGCGCGCCGGAGCGATCCGGACCACGCGGCCGTCGCCGAGTCGAGCACCGATGCTGAGGCGCGGACCTCCATCGGCCGCCTGCTCGAGCTGGGCCCGTGGGGGGAGCTCGAGGTCGCCAGCGAGATCGTCGAGCGCCGCTCACCGCTGCCGGAGGTCTTCGCCGAGCACCTGCGCCAGTCCTTCGGCATCTTCAGCGGTCCCCTGATCCGCGACCTGCTGGCGCCCGACGATTGGGACCGCCTGCTGGCCGTGTATGACCCGTCATCGCCGTCCTACCTGTTCTCCCGCGACGATCTCCACGTCATTCAGGTGCTCACCTTCTGCCGGCTCGTCCCGTGACCGATTGGGCGCTACTCCGCGGTCGCCCGGCGTTGCTGCTGACCGCGCGGGCGCAGCAGGCCGCCGCGGGGGTTAAACGCGAGCACGGCCAGGAAGATCGTCGTCACGACCAGCACGATGCTCGCGCCGCTGGCCACGTCGAGCCAGTAGCTCAGGTACAGGCCGATCACGGCACCGGCGACACCGAAGACGACGGCCAGCCCCATCAGTCGGCCGAAGCGCACCGTCAGCAATTGGGCCGCCGCCGGCGGCGTGACGAGCATTGCCACCACCAGGACGATGCCGACCGCCTGCACGCTGACCACGATGGTCAGCGCGACGAGCGTGAGGAGCACGTACTCGAGGCGGCCGACCGGGAGGCCGGACGCGGCGGCACCTAGCGGGTCAAAGGTCGAATACAGCAGCTCCTTCCACAGCACCGCCACCGCGGCCAGCACGACTCCGCCAAGGATGAGAAGCCCGATGAGATTGCTGAAGCTGATGAATAAGATGTTGCCGACCAGGAAGCTGAACAGGTCGGCCACGTAGCCTTCGATCGCGCTGAACAGGAAGATGCCCAGCGCGAACGTGCCCGCAAAGAGGACGCCGATGGTCGTATCGGCCCGCAGCGTGGTGCGCCGGGTGACGAAGCCGATGGACAGCGCGGTGCCGACGGCCGCTATGGCGGCGCCCAGGTAGAACGGGGCGTTGAGCATGAACGCGACGACCACCCCCGGGAAGGCGGCGTGGCCGATGGCATCGCCGATGAAGGCCAGGCCGCGCAGGACGACGTAGGTCCCGACCACCGCGCACACCGTGCCGACCAGGATCGCGGCCACCAGCGCGCGGATGAAGATCGGGTAGCCGAGCGGTTCGAGCACGAGGTCCATCGGTCAGCCGCCGTTGTCGTGGAAGTGGCGTTCGCTCGCCGACTCGTCGTGGTGATGGGCGTCGTCGAGGACGACCCGGTTGCCGCCGAGCACCAGCAGATGGCCGCTGTAGGCGCGGGCCAGGATGTCGGGGTCGAGCGCGATCTCGGCAGGGCCATCGGCCACGATGGTGCGGTTGATGGCGACCACGCGCCGGAAGCACTGCGCGGCGCAGGCGAGATCATGGGTGGTGGCGATGATGGTGCGACCGGCCGACGCGTTGGCGGCCAGGATGCCCATGATGTCTTCCTGGGTGGCCGCATCGACCCCGGTCACCGGCTCGTCGAGCAGGAAGAGCTCGGCGTCGGCCGCCACGGCGCGCGCGAGGAAGACGCGACGGCGCTGGCCGCCCGAGAGCGCGCCGATCTGCCGGTCTGCGTGCTCGAGCATGCCCACGCTGGCGAGCGCCTCGCGAACCGCCTCGCGGTCTGCCTTTCCCGGCCGGCGGGCGAGGCCCAGGCGCGGGTAGCGGCCCATCATGACCACGCCCGAAACCGTGATCGGAAAGTGCCAGTCCACCAGCTCGGCCTGCGGCACGTAGGCGATGCGCTCCGCCGCGCTCCCCGGCGCAGCCCCGAGCACCGACACCGACCCCGACCACGCCGGTACCAAGCCGGCGATCACCTTCAGCAGCGTGCTCTTGCCGGCGCCGTTGGGGCCGACGATGGCAAGCAGGCTGCCGGGCCGCACGTCGAGGCTTACGTCCTCGAGCGCGACTCGATCGTGGTAACCGGCCGCCACGTCGCTGAGCGCTACGGCCATGGCCGCAGCGCTCAGCACATGCGTATCCGCCGGGGCGGCGGGGGCGAAGGTCACTGCAGCGCCTCGACCACCTGCTCCACGTTCCAGCGCATCATACCGAGGTAGCTGTCGACCGGCGCGTCGCCGAGCGAATCGTTGTACAGCTCGCCGACGATGTCGACGCCCGTCTCCTCCGAGATGCGCTCGGCGGCGGTGGTCGGGAACTGGGCCTCGGTGAAGATGGCCACCGCCTCCTCATCGCGGACGGCGTCGATCAGGGCGGTCACCTCACCCGCGCTCGGATCCTGCCCCGGAGCGTCGATGACCGTGCCGACGATCTCAAGCCCGTAGGCCTGGGCGAAGTAGGGGAAGGCCTCGTGGAAGCTGATCACCCTGCGGTTCTCATCGGGGATGGTCGCCATCTGCTCGCGCGCCCACGAGTCGAGCTCTTCCAGTTCGGCGACGTATTCGGCGGCACGGGCCGCGTAGGCATCCGCATGATCGGGGTCCACCTCGATCAGCGTATCAGCCAAGCGCTCGACATAGAGGATGGTGTACTGCACGTTGAGCCACAGGTGCGGATTGAACGCCTCACCCTCGTGCTCGTCCTCACCCTCGTGCTCGTCCTCACCCTCGTGCTCGTCGCCTTCGAGGTACGTGACCCCTTCCAGGTCCTCAGCGAGCTCGACGACCGGGATGTTGCCGCCGCCGGCATCAGCCGCAATGTAGCCCAGCCATTCGTCCAGGCCGAGTCCATTCATAACCAGCAGCTGCGCATCGGCCACCGTGGTGGCATCCGATGGCGTGGGGTCGAAGGTATGGACCTCGCCGCCCTTGGGAACCAGGCTGTGGACGCTGACGTGCTCGCCGCCGACCTCTTGGACCATATCGGCCAGGACAGTCGTGGTGGCGACCACGCGCAGGGCATCCGGAGCCGGTGACGGCACGCCCGCGGTCGGTTGCCCGCTGCTGCCGGGTGTTCCCGTGCACGCGGCGAGCACCAGGCCCAGGATCGAGCCCAGCGCCGCAGCGCTGGTGGCGCGGTGTCGACGAGAAGTGAGCTTCATGATGCGGAGACTCCTTGTCGTTGCTTGTTGGCAGAGGGGGCCTTCCCGATAACGGTCGCTGGTAGTTGGCATGCCCGGCACACGCCGAACAGCTCCAGCCGATGGAGGTCGACGCGATATCCGGTCTGGCGTGCGAAGCCGGCAAGCGCGCCCGACAGATCCACCTCCTTGACCTCGGCCGTCAGCCCACAGCGGGCGCAGACCAGATGGTGATGGTGCGGCGACTCGCAGGTCACGTACGCGTGGCGCCCGTCGGGCAGCTCGAGGCGTTCCACGATCTTCAGGCGCGTGAACAAGTCCAGCGCGCGAAAGATCGTGGCGCGGCCGATGCGCGGTTCCTTCGTCTTGGCTTCGCGGACCAGCTCAGCCGGTGTGAAGCACCCGCCGCGTGCCGCGACCAGCGCGGACATCGCTCGGCGCTCCGGCGTCAAGCGATGTCCGGCGCCTTCGACAGCGTCGCGCAGGGCATGTGTGGTGAGCATGATCCAGACGATACCATGTATCAACTGGCTTGACGAGATGCAATATCATCTTCTACGCTGCGACCAAGCATGATTAGATGTGATCCCTATCTCGCTGGGCAGAACATCTTGACCTGGCGGCCGACGCCTGGGCCGGAGATAGGCGGCCTGCTTGCCCGGCTCGAGATCGGCTCAGGCAGCCGCGTGGTCGACGCCGGCTGCGGCCCCCGGGCGCATCACCGGTTGGCTCGCCGAGCGGGTGGCGCCCGGCGAATCGACGTGTCTCCAAGTCATGACGATCTGCTAATATGTGCGAGTGAACGTGGATCAGGGCACCCGCAGGCTCGAACGTACCTCTGAGCTGCTCAAGGCCCTGGCCAGCGCCGCGCGACTCGGAATCGTGCTTGAGCTGAGCAGCGCCCCGCGCTGCGTGCACGACCTCACTGAGCGGGTGGGGACCTCCCAGTCGGCGACCTCACAACACCTGCGCGTGCTGCGCAACCTTCGACTCGTGGAGGGCCGACGCCAGGGCCGGGAAGTGATCTATCAGCTCACCGACGAACATGTTGGTCGCATCGTGGCCGACGCCCTTCAGCATGTAACCGAAAGGACCGATGACCGATGACCTCCGCCACCGAGCACCGAGTGCACGACGCGCATAGCCATACCCACGCCGCGGAGTGCGGGCACGCCACCGTTGAGCACGAGGGCCACGTCGACCACCTGCACGACGGCCATGCCCATCACGAGCACGAGGACCACTGGGACGAGCACCAGGCGCAGGCGCACGCCGCCCACGATGATCATGCGCATGAGCACGGTGACGCCTGTGGACACGAGGCGCTCGAGCACGCCGGTCACACCGACTTCGTGCACGACGCACACCGACACACGCAGCATGCCTCGCACTGGGACGAGCACTGATCTGCGATGGGTGGTCCGCGTGCAGTGCCTGATGAGGTGGCTGGTCCCGGCCCGCGGTTGAGCGCGGCGGGTGAGCGAGTCACGCGCCAGCGGCTGTTGATCGCCGAGTCGTTGACTGCCGCCGGTGAACAGCTGTCGGCGCAGGAGCTGTACGATCGGCTGCGACCCGATCACCCCGACATCGGGCGCGCCACCGTCTTCCGCGTGCTCGAGGCGCTAGTGTCGGCGGGCGTGGCGCGGCGGCTCGAGCGATCGGGCCACGTGTACGCCTATGTCGCCTGCGAGCCGGAACACCATCATCATCTGGTCTGTACGGGCTGCGGACGGGTCGAGGAGATCGGCGAGCGACTGATCGCCCGGCTCACCGGCGGCGTCGCCCGCCAGCATGGCTTTACCATCGACGACGCGACCCTGGATTTCTACGGTCGCTGCGCAAGGTGTCTGGCGGATGATCGCTGAGCGCTCGCCCATCGGATCGAGCGTCAGCCTGCTCCACGGGTTCGAGATCAACCTACCCTGGTACGAGCAGCCGACCCGGACTGCATTCTTGCCGTAATAGCGCCTTCGGACCTGCCTCGACGTCAGCCGAGGGGTGAAGCCAGCGGATCACCCGTTACCAGGCATCCCAGCCTGCGAGACCGGATTGAGTGCGCGCAATGGTCCCCGGGATCGATGGATGGGAGCTCTGCCGCCGATGGCGAGCCTCAGGCGGCCCACCGCCTATCTGTGTCCGCTGCTCAGGGGTAACGCCGCTCGTTATGAAGCGCTCGATACCGCCCACTGGCCCAACGATACCGAGGGCGGCGTACTGGGCGGATGCAAGTTCGCGGACACGATCACTGATCACGCGTGCCAGGGCGTCGCCGACTGCCGATCGGTGTTTCAAAGTTGGCGCCTCTTGCCACGCGTCCAGTGCCTCCAGGGCGGCCAGCAGGGGCAGGATGGGCTGGGGCATGTCGGTCATTGGCGGCAGAGGCTACCAGCCACGCCCGGACGGCCCTTCGTTTTGGGCCGAAG
>JACDHU010000251.1 GCA_013820865.1 Chloroflexota bacterium | reverse complement strand
GGCCTGGCCGACCGTGTCCGCGAATCCAGTCGCCTTCCCCGATTCGACGGCTACGCTCGAAGCCAGCGGTATCAACGAATCTTCCTGCCGCAGGCGTCGCGGATCTCAACGCAGTCCGAGCGGCGCCACGCGGCGCGCGGCCTTTCCTTCGCGGATCCGTACTCCGATCGGCGCCTCGTCGAGCTGGTCCTCGGCCTCCCGCAATGGCTCGTGCAACGCCGAGATCATCCGAAGCAACTCCTGATCGACGCGATGCGAGGCATCATGCCCGAGGGCGCGCGTCGCCGCGTGACCAAGACGATCCCCCAGGGTCTCTTCGACCGGGGGCTGCGCGAGCGGGAGGTGGAGACCGTGCGCTCACTGTTGACCGGCTCGCGGGCCGCCGCCCATGGGTGGCTGGACGAGGCAGCGGCGCGGAGCGCCTACGACCGGTACGTCGCGACCGGCGAGACCGAGCACGACTTCTGGTGGGTGATCGCCGTCGAGAGCTGGTTGCGGCGATGGTGGACGTGAGGGACGCGCCGTGAGCGGGATCGTCGGCCTGATGACGTTCGACGGCACGCCCGTCGATCCACGCTTGGTGGACCGCATGGCCGCCGCAGCCCCACACCGCCACCCGGAGGGCATCGCGTCGTGGGCGGGCGCGGGAGCGGCGTTGCAGTACCAGCGCAGTCTCGTCCTGGCTGGCCGGACCGATGAACGCGGCCTGGCCGCGGACGGTTCCCTCGTCTGCGTCGCCGACGCCCGGCTGGACAACCGGGCCGAGCTGATCGTCGCGCTCCGTGGGTTCGCGCATCTCGACGATGCATCGAGCGAAGCCGAGATCCTGCTCGCGGCGTACCGACGCTGGCGCGAGCAATGCGCGCGCCGCCTGCTCGGCGACTTCGCGTTCGCCGTGTGGGATTCCGAACGACGCGCGCTATTCGCGGCGCGCGATCCGATGGCCATGCGGTCGCTGGCGTACCACATCCGCGAGGGGCGCTCGATCGCGATCGCGACCGAGGTCAAGCAGCTTCTCGCCCTGCCCGATGTCCCGGTCCGGATCCACGAGGCGGCCGTTCTGGCGGACATGCTGGCGCGATTCGGCGATCCGGGGTGGAGCTTCTACGCCGGGATCGACAACCTCTCCCCGGGCCATTCACTCGTCGTCGACGAGAGCGGTCGCCGGCTCGAGCGGTTCTGGTCTCCTGATCCGGAGTTCCAGCTGGGTCTGAGTGACAGAAGGGACTACGCGGATCTCCTCCGCAACCGCTTCATGGACGCGGTCGCGGCGCGTCTGCGCACGGACTACCCGGCGGGCATCCTGCTCTCGGGGGGTGTCGACTCCGGCAGCGTGGCTGCCGCGGCCGGGTCGCTCATTCGGGACGGCGCCGTACCGGCTCCCACGCTTCACGCGGTGTCGTGGGCGTTCGACCGCTACCCTGAATGTGACGAGCGCGCGACCTCTCGGTTGATCGCCGACCATTACAAGGTGCGGCAGACCGACGTTCCGGCGGATGGCGCCGGCCCACTGGCTGACTATCCGGCACACGGGCCCGACCGCGACGACCCATTTCTGGGTGCATTTCAGCCGCTCATCGAGCGCAGCCTGATGGCGGCACGCGACGAGGGCGTCCGTGTGCTGCTCGGCGGTGACCGTGGGGACCTCGTCATCGGAGGCACCGGATGGAGCCATCTTTGGACGGCCCGCGCCCGCAGGTGGGGCGAGTTCGTCAGCGATCTCGACGAGCACCATCAGGTCACGTCGGATCCGTGGAACGTCATCGCTCGGGAGGAGCTGTTCCGGCCGGCCTTGAAACGCCTGAGTCGAAGGTCACCGATGGGCTGGGTTCGACGGCTCGCCCGACGGGCTTCATCGGCGCGGCACGCCGCACAGCCGCGGTGGCTGCGAACGACCTCTCCGGCCCTCGGGGCCGCGGCGACGAGTGGAGCATCCATGCATCAGGATGCCGGATTCTCCCCTCAACGAGCGCTCCGGCGAGACACGATCTTCACCCAGCTCCACCTTCGCGGCGTGGCTTGGTCGGAGCGGACCTACGCGCGTCACGGGCTGGCCTTCGCCGACCCGTTCAGCGATCGCCGGATCGCGGAGTTCGCAATGGCCGTTCCGCAGGTCGTCATCAATCGGCCCGCGGAATCGTCGAAGCCCCTGATGCGTGCGGCGATGCGGGGGCTGATGCCGGAGGCGGCCCGACGTCAGATGGCCAAGACCGTACCGACTCCGCTGTTCGAAGGCGCGTTGCGCACGGACGCGGTCGCGGTCGTCCGGACCCTCCTCGACCGTCCGCGCGTCGCGGACCACGGGTGGGTCGACGCCGATCTCTGGCGGGACGAGTACGAGACGTGGCGGGCGGGCGGCGGTCGCCTCAGTGCCGAATGGTGGTGGACGCTGGGCGTGGAGATCTGGCTGCGCAGGCACTGGTGAACCGGTAGCGGTGACGGCATGCAACAGAATCGCGGTGAACGATGGTCCCAGGCGTTGACTGGGCCTTTCGTACACACTAGAGTTACGGCAATTGGAACTCGGTCACCGGGCCGACGACGCCATCATCGTGTCCACAAGGGGAATCACATGGAGACTCAGCAGACTGACAAGCGGGAGTATCGAACCCCGGAGCTCGAGGAGCTGGGTTCGGTCGCTGACCTGACGCAGACCGGCCGAACGCATCCTGGCACCGACGGCAAGTCCGGCAGCGCGGCGAGCAACGGCCGCTAGTCCGCCACATAGTCGACCGAAAGAGACACCCGAACGGGTGTCTCTTTCGTTATGGTGAGGCGTGAGCGACCCACTCGTTTCGCTCCTCCGCGTCGATGACGCGCTCCTCGCGGCGCACCCCGACGTGTATGGAGCTGAGCCGGATGCACGCTCCGTTGCGCTGGCCAACGCGCTCTCGTGCGGGCCGGCTTGGGAACGACTTCGCGGCCACGTTCGACTTGTGGTCCGCCCCTCCACGGGCGTCCTCGGCCTGATCGGCTCACCCGCGCCGGACGACCGACCGCTGCTCGAGGCCTTTGGCTGGCAGGTGGAGAGCCTGCTGCGACGACTTCGTCCGGTGCCGTACCCCGAGGTCGAGAGCGCCTGCATCGACCTCGCGACCCGGATCCGGGCGATCCTCGACGATGACGCTCTCACTCGCGCGCGAGTCGTCGGCATCCCTCGCGGAGGCATGATCGTCGCGGCCATGCTGGCCTACGCGCTCGGGTTGCCGATCGCTCCCTCAGGGAGCGCCACCGGGAACGAGTTCACCATCCTCGTCGACGAC
>JACDHU010000035.1 GCA_013820865.1 Chloroflexota bacterium | reverse complement strand
TCAACCCGACGCTCCAGGCCAGGAAGTTCGACCCCGATGGCGCCTATGTGCGCCGATGGATTCCGGAGCTGGCTCACCTGCCCGACAAGCACATCCACGAGCCATGGCGCGCACCTGGAGCGTCGCCAGACTACCCCGCGCCGATCCTCGATCATGGCGAGGCGCGCCAACGGACTCTCAGCCGCTATGCCGCGGTTCGAGGCTCGTGATGCTCGGTGCCGGTATACTCCGATAAAGCCAGCGAGCGCGACCGATGCATCGAATCCGAGCGGTCACCACAGCACTTCGAACCGATGAGCCCGCGACGGCCGTTGCCGCCAGCGGGCCTCTCAGTATCTGCACCGGGAGGCGACGTTGACGATCGACCATGCGCCCGCACGTGCTGCGACCGAGACACGACTCCGGCGCGCGTACGGCTTCGAGGAAGTGGCGCTCGTCCCCGGCGCCGTGACCGCGGACCCGGCCGAGGTGGACCTGGGGACCGATCTTGGTGGTTTCCGCCTGGAGATCCCGTTCCTGGCAGCCGCCATGGACGCCGTGGCCGATGCCGACTTCGCCGTTCGCATGAGCCGCCATGGCGGCGTCGCCTTCGTCAACCTCGAAGGTCTCTACACGCGCTACGAGGACGCCAGCTCGATCATCGAGCGGGTCGCGTCCGCCGAGTCCGGGCAGGCCGCCGGGCACATCCTGGCCGAGGCCTACGAGCAGCCCGTGCGCGACGAGCTGATCACCGCGCTCATCGCTCGCATCAAGGCTGCCGGAGCCGTCGCCGCGGTGTCCACCACACCGGCATCGGCCTGGCATCACGCGGAGCTTGCGGCGGAGGCCGGGGCCGACATGTTCCTCGTCCAATCCCAGGTCTCGTCCGCGCGCCATATCTCGACCTCCGGGCGAGTGCTTTCCCTGGCCGATCTCACCGGCGGGCTGTCCCTCCCGGTTCTCGTCGGCAACACGGTGAGCGGCGAGGCGGCGTATCAACTCATGCACCAGGGCGCCGGGGGCGTCTTCGTCGGCGTCGGTCCGGGCGCGGCATGCACCACCCGCGAGGTGCTGGGCATTGGCGTCCCACAGGTGAGCGCCACCCTGGAGGTCGCGGCCGCACGTGATCGGTTCGCCGCGGAGACCGGACGCTACGTTCCCATCGTGACCGATGGCGGCATGAAGACCGGCGGCGACATCGCCAAGGCCATCGCCTCCGGAGCCGATGCGGTCATGCTCGGCTCCCCATTCGCCGGCGCGCTTGAGGCACCGGGACGCGGCTTCAACTGGGGCATGGCCGCGCCTTCGCCGACGCTGCCACGCGGGACGCGCATACGCATCGGCGAGCGGTTGCCGCTCGAGCAGATCCTGTTCGGCCCGGCGGAGACGTCACACGGCACCCAGAACCTCGCAGGCGCGCTGCGCCAGTCGATGGCCGCGCTCGGCGCCCGGACCATCCGCGAGATGCACTCGGTCGAGATGGTCATCGCACCGTCGATCGCCACCGAGGGCAAGTCCTGGCAGCTCGCCGGCCGCGAGTAGGCCGCGGCGACCGAGGTTCCTTTCCAAGGTGAGTCACATCATCGGATCGGCAGCGACGAATGGCTGAGCCGGTTCTTTCGCCCCGAGCGCTGAACCGGACGCTGCTCGATCGGCAGATGCTGCTGGAGCGCTCGCCGCTGCCCCTGACCGAGGTCGTGGAGCAGATGGGCGGCATCCAGACGCAGTACGCGCCGGCGGGCTATATCGGCCTGTGGTCGCGCATGCGCGACTTCGACAGACCGATGCTGACGCGGGCGCTGGTCGACGGCACGGTCATCCAGGCCACGGTGATGCGCGCCACCATCCACGTGGTCTCAGCCGCCGATTACTGGCCGATGACCGCCGGCATTCGTCGCATCCGCCGCGAGTGGTTCGAGAAGGTCAGCCACCGTCAGCTCGAGGGCATTGATATGGAGGCCGTGGCCAGCGCCGTTCGCGAGGAGCTTGCCGATGGTCCGTTGCCGATGCGCGAGCTCACATCGCGAATCGTCGCCCGTGGGTACGCCCCGCGCACCGCGGCCTGGGCCGGCATGCGCGTGGATCTCGTGCGCGTCCCGCCATCGGGAACCTGGGAGCGGCGTCGCGCCGACCTCTATGGCGTGGCGGATGGGTGGCTGCCGCCGGTGGAGGTGGCCGAGGACGAAGGGATGGAGCTGCTCATCCGCCGACATCTCGGCGCGTTCGGCCCGGCTCCGCTCAAGGACATCGCGAGCTGGATGGGTGTGTACGTCAGCCACATGCAAGGCGTTGCGGATCGCATGGATCTTCGCCCGATGCGCGACGAGACAGGCAAGCCACTCTTCGACCTGCCCGACGCGACGTTGCCCGATCCGGAGACGACGGCACCGGTCCGCTTCCTCGCCGTCTGGGATGCCGCCCTGCTCGTCCACGCGCGCCGCACCCAGATCCTGCCCGAGGAGCTGCGGCCGCAGGTGTTCAACACGAAGACTCCGCACTCGGTGAACACCTTCCTGGTCGACGGGCAGGTCGCTGGCTCGTGGCGCTTCGAGACGGGTGAGATCCAGCTGTTACCGATGCGCACCCTCACGGCCATTGAGCGGCGGGAGGTTGAGGAGGAGGCGCATCGGCTCGCGGCCTTCCACGCTTGATCAGATGTGGCGCAAGTCGTCAAATTGGCCATGGGTGCACGGTAGGCGCGGAAGGCGGCGGCCGGTCGGGGCTCGCGCGCTCCGCTGAGCACGACGTCTGACACGGCCGAGCCGCGCGACGCGCAGCTTGCCTAACGTGCAGGTGGAGTCAGGATGAGTAAACTTCCTCACGTTACTGAGTAAATCTGCTCAGCGGAGTGAGTGAATGACTCGTAAGTCACAGGTATACCGGCGCCCCGTCTTCGCCGAGATCCTCGAGCGCGCCGAAGAGCCGCGCCAGTTCATCCAGGTCCTGGCCGGACCGCGACAGGTGGGCAAGACCACGGTTGCGCGGCAGGTCATGGACGCCATCGGCATTCCGGGTCACTTTGCATCGGCGGATGCGCCCGACCCGGAGGACATCGGCTGGATCTACACGCAGTGGGCAATCGGCCGGCAGCAGGCAAAGATGGGCGCGCGGGCCGGCGGCCTGCTGATCCTCGACGAGGTCCAGAAGATCCGCGACTGGTCCGATGTCGTCAAGCAGCTCTGGGACGAGGACACCGCCTCCGGCGTGGAGCTTCGCTTGATGCTACTCGGATCGGCTCCATTGCTGGTGCGGCAGGGCCTCAGTGACAGCCTGGCCGGTCGCTTCGAGGTCATTCGCGTCACGCACTGGACGTACGCCGAGATGCGCGACGCTTTCGGCTGGGACCTTGACACCTATCTGTTCTACGGCGGCTATCCCGGTGCCGCGCGCCTGATCAAGCGCCACGAGCGGTGGGAGGAATACATCCTCGACTCGATCGTCGAGACCAACCTGTCGCGCGACATCCTCATGCTCAATCGGGTCGAGAAGCCGGCCCTGTTGCGACAGCTCTTTCGCCTTGCCTGTTCCTATTCCGGACAGGTCCTGAGCTACACCAAGATGCTCGGAACCCTGACCGATGCGGGCAACACCGTCACCCTCGCCCACTACCTCGAGCTGCTGGGTGGGGCGGGCATGGTCACCGGCATCGGCAAATACTCGGGGTCTGCGGTGCGACGGCGGGCTTCGTCTCCGAAGCTGCTGGCGCTCAACACGGGGCTCATGACAGCGACTGCGCGCACCACCTTTGCCCGCGCCAAGGCCGATCACGAGGCGTGGTCGCGCCTGGTCCAGACGGCGGTCGGCGCGCATCTCTGGGCGCATGCCGACCCTGACGAGCTCGGCTACTGGCGCGCCGGCAACAACGAGGTCGACTGGGTCGTGCGTCCCGGCAAGCTCATGCGCTTACGCGAGGAGCCGATGGCGATCGAGGTCAGGACCGGCCACCCGCGAGGCAGCCCGGGGACGGTCGCGTTCACCCAGGCCCATCGCGGGGCGCGGTCCCTGGTCGTCGGCGCAGGCGGCATCCCGATCGAGGACTTCCTGTCGGCCCACCCTCGAGAGTGGCTCGGCTGACCGTGGGACTGTCAACGATTCGCGACCGTATTCCTTAGCCGCAGGCTGCGGTACGTCAACTGGGATTGACAGTTTCGGTCGAGAGTCGCATGCTGCGACGGTGAATGAGTCACGACAGTTCGCCGAGCCGGAAGACCCGCGAGTGGCGCTGGCGGCGGTGATCGCCCTGCGTCGGATGGCCGACCGCATGGAGCGCGACGCCGTCGACCTCGCGATGCGTCGGGGTTGGACGTGGCAGCAGATTGCACGGGAGCTCGGCGTCACAAGACAGGCAGCACACAAGCGCCATGCCGCGCGACAGCGCAGCAAGCGACCCACCACGGAGGAATCCGAATGAATCCATTGAAGGCACTGCGCGACATGCGCACGATCGGCCGGCTGCTGACCGATGCCGAACAGATCGCCCGACGCATGGGGGATGAGCGGCCCAGCGCCGAGCATCTGCTCATCTCGGCGATCGGCTTGCCCGACGGATCGGCCGCAACCGTCTTTGCGACCTTCGACCTCGACGGCACGCGCCTCGAGACAGCGGTGCGCGCAGAGCACGCTGCCGGCCTGGTGGCCGCGGGGATCGCACCCGAGACGGCAGCGCGCATGAACGACCCCGATCCCTCGAGCGGCTGGGAGTCGCGGGGGAGGCGCTCCGGGTGGCGGCGCGTACCGAGCTGAATCGCTCAGGCTGACGGCATTCCCACGTGGCAGTCATCATCCTGCTCAACCGATGTATCCAAGCCCAGGTTGTACTCTGAGGCATGCCGAACTCCGCCAGCGACCGTCGTGATCGGTTTCGCCGTCTCCATGAGCGTGGGCTGTTCCTCATGCCGAACCCCTGGGACATCGGGTCGGCGAAGATCCTCGCGAGCATGGGCTTCGAGGCTCTGGCCACCACGAGCCTCGGACACGCCGCTGCGCTCGGCAAACTGGACCTGACGGTGACCCGGGCAGAACTGCTCGACCACGTCGCGGCACTGACCGCGGCCGTTGATCTTCCGCTCAACGTGGACTCCCAGCGCCTGTTCGCCGATGATGCCGCAGGCATCGCCGAGATGGTCTCGGAGATTGCCGCACGGGGTGCGGCCGGCTGCTCGATCGAGGACTATGACCCGGCCACTGGCCTGATCGATACGGTCGAAGTCGCCGTGGAGCGAGTGGCCGCCGCCGCCGAGGCGGCGCATCGGCATGGCGTCGTCCTGACGGCCCGGGCGGAGAACCACGTCTACGATCTCGGAGACCTCGACGACACCATTCGCCGGCTCGTCGCCTATCGTGCCGCCGGAGCAGATGTCATCTATGCGCCCCGCCTCACCGAGGCCAATGACATTCGGCGCGTGGTAGAGGCTACGGATGCACCCGTCAACGTGCTGGCCGTACGTCACTCTCCGTCCATCGGCGAGCTCACGGAGATGGGCGTGCGTCGCGTCTCGACTGGGGGCACCCTGGCCCGCGCTGCCTACGGAGCGCTGGTCGCCGCCACGAACGAGATGCGGGTGACGGGCACGTCTACGTACATCGACGCCGCCATGACCGGCGCGGACCTGGACGAAGCGCTGGGCGGCGAGTAACAGGAAACGACCGACCGGCGGTTCCTGTGGCTAGCGAGACATGGGTGCAAGGTCGGTGCGGTACGACTCGCCGGCTTGTGCCTAATGCCCGCGTGGACGGCATATGTCGCCACGGCGACCCGTGTTGGGTCATACGCCGCGCCGGCGGGCATTAGGCGGCAAAAGGAGGCCGGATCACGTTCGGTCACGCTCAGAACCGGCAGCTCGCGGCACGCTTTCGCGTCTAATGCCCGCCACGACGGCGTATGACCCAACGCGGAGCCGATCCGTACTACCCGGCTCCTCTGCCGCGCCGAAGTCTCATCTCTCCAGGCCGAACACCTGACAGTCGCGTGGCGCGGCCAATGACGACGGACCTTCCGCCGCATGGACCGTACACGGACGTATCGGGCCGATAGACTGGCACCAGTGACCGATGACATCCGAGCGCCCGACCCGAGCGGCAAGGATCGCGGGCGGACCGTGCATGGCGAGGCGGCGAACGCCGGCCATCGGGTTCTTGCCCCGGACGATGCGGAGGTCGAGGCCTACCTCGAGCAGGCCCTCCACGCGCCGCCCGGGCAGCGGGTAGAGCCCGAGGCGGCAACCCAGCCAGACACCGTCGTCGTCCTCGACTTCGGCAGCCAGTTCGCCCAGCTCATCGCGCGCCGCGTGCGCGAGCTCAACGTCTACTCGGAGCTCCTGCCGCACGACACACCGATGGCGGAGCTCGAACGACGGGGGGTCAAGGCGGTGATCCTCTCGGGCGGACCGTCATCGGTTTATGACGAAGGCGCTCCGAAGGCCGATCCCGCCCTGTGGTCCGGCCGCATTCCGGTGCTCGGCATCTGCTACGGGCTCCAGCTCATGGCGCTCGAGCTCGGCGGGGAGGTCGTGGCATCAACCCGGCGCGAATACGGACCGGCGACCGTGAGCTTGACGGAGACCGATGGGCTGTTTGCCGGCCTCGACGGCGAGCAGCCGGTATGGATGAGCCATGGAGATTCGATCGTGCGCCCTCCGGAGGGGTTCAAGGCCACCGCGCAGACCGACTCCACGCCGTACGCCGGCCTGGCCGATGCGTCGCGCAACCTCTACGGCATCCAGTTCCATCCCGAAGTGGTCCACACGCCGATCGGCCGCGACGTCCTGCGCAACTTCGTGGTCGAGATCGCCGGCGTGCAGCCGACCTGGACAGCCGGCAACCTGGTGGAAGCGAGCGTGACAGACATCCGCGAGCGCGTGGGAGCCGGCCATGTCATCTGCGCGCTCTCCGGCGGCGTCGATTCGGCCGTGGCGGCGACGCTGGTGCATCGGGCCATCGGCGACCAGCTGACCTGCATCTACGTCGATCACGGGCTCATGCGTAAGCGCGAATCGGAGTTGCTGCGGGTCACCTTCGAGCGGGACCTGGGCATGAAGCTGGTGATGGTCGATGCTCGGGATCGGTTTCTAAGGCGCCTGGCGGGCGTGGAGGATCCGGAGGAGAAGCGACGCATCATCGGCGATGAGTTCATTCGCGTTTTCGAGGAGGAGGCGGCCAAGATCGGGCAGATCGACTTTCTGACGCAGGGAACCCTGTATCCCGATGTGATCGAGTCGAAGACCTCGGAGACGAAGACCTCGCAGAAGATCAAGACCCATCACAACGTGGGCGGGCTGCCGGCCGACCTGCGATTCAAGCTGATCGAGCCGCTGCGATCGCTGTTCAAGGACGAGGTGCGACGGGTGGGGATGGAGCTGGGCCTGCCGGACGCGATGGTGCAGCGCCAGCCGTTCCCGGGTCCGGGGCTGGCGATTCGGATCATCGGCGAGGTGACGGCTGAGCGGCTCGACACGCTGCGGGAGGCCGATTGGATCGTGATTGACGAGATCAAGGCGGCGGGCTTGTATCGGTCCCTGTGGCAGTCGTTCGCCATCCTGACGCCGGTGCGTTCGGTCGGGGTCATGGGCGATGGGCGAACGTATGCCAACGTCGTGGCCGTGCGGGCCGTGACCTCCGACGACGGCATGACCGCGGACTGGGCGCGGCTTCCGTACGAGGTGCTGGCGCGCATTTCCTCGCGTATCGTGAACGAGGTGCCGGGCGTGAATCGCGTGGTCTACGACATCAGCTCGAAGCCACCCGCGACCATCGAGTGGGAGTGAGCCTGACCCGGCTGCGTGGCTATTCCTTCAGGCGGTGGCGGCGGTGCCAACCCTCGATCGACTCGTTCGTATTGCGCTCCACGGCCAGATCGGTGGCGCCCGACGGCGGCCGGGCCCAGGTTGGTGCCTCGGCTGTGAAGACGTGAACGCGTTCCGGCGGCTCGGGCAGCAGCGTGTCGACCGCCGACGCGAACGGGTAGACGAAGTCCGGCGCCGCATCGATGGTCAGGTACAGCGCTGAACCGCAGCGCGAGCAGAATCGGGTGCGAGTCGTGTCCGGAGCCGCGAACTCGGTCAGCGCATCGGCCCCTTCAAGCACCAGGGATGAGGCCTGGGCCAGGATGTTGGCTGCCGCGCCGGTACCGCCGGCGGTCTTTCGGCATCGCGCGCAATAGCAGCGCCGATACGGGTACGGCGTGCGGGTCTCGACCGTGAAGCGGACCGCGCCGCAGAAGCAGGAGCCGGCGAGCTGCATGGACCGATGCTAGCGGCCCGCCGGTCGCAATGCCGGATACCCGGTAGCATGGCCCGCACATGTCCAGTTGGTTCGACAAGCTCCTTGAAGACCTCCAGAAGCGCCAGGAGGAGGCCGACGCGCGCACCGAAGGCCGTCCCTTCGAGAAGCGAGAGCGCAACGTGACGCCTATCGAGGACGGCCGCAAAGCGCGCCGCGGATCCAACGGTGGCGCAGGCAGTGGTCCGGGCGCTCCGCCGGTGGCCGGCGCGGACCTCCCGTGGCGACGCTACCTCCTGATCGGCGGCGGCATCCTTGGGCTCCTGATCGTGTTCGGGCTGCTGGGCGGTGTCGTGAACCTCATCACCGACATCATGTGGTACGACGCCCTTGGCCGACGGGACGTGCTCCAGACACGGCTGTGGGCACAGGTCGCGCTGTTCGGGATTGGATTCGCGGCCATGCTCATCCCCGCGCTCGGGAGCATCTGGCTGGCCCGCCGCATCGTGCCGCAGGCGCCCGTGCGCCAACTCGGCGGGATCGAGATGCCGGACGCGTCGCGCATCATCGGGATTGCCCTCACCGTCGTTGCTGTGCTGCTGGCGCTCGGTAGCGCCGCCGCCTGGAGCGGAGCGTGGGAGACCATCCTGCTGTTCACGAATGGCGAGGACTGGGGCGTGACGGATCCGACCCTCGGCCGCGACATCGGCTTCTATGTGTTCGACCTCCCGTTCTGGCGCTTCGTTTTGGGCTGGGCCTCGACGACGTTGATCGTGGTCGGCCTGCTGACGCTGGCGACGTACGCGGCGCGGGCTCTGCGCTGGCAGTTCCACCTGACGGCGCCGGTGCGGGCGCACGTCTCGGTCATCGGCGCATTGCTGCTGGTCACCATCGCCGCCGGCTATCAGCTCGACATTGCGGAGCTGGCGTACTCGAGGCGGGGCATCGACGGGACTATCCAGGCCGCGACCTACACCGACATGAACGCGCAACTGCCAGCGGCCGTGATCCTCACGGTTGTCGCGCTTGCCTCCGCGGTGCTGCTCCTGCTCAACACGTTCTTCCGGACGCTCTGGCTGCTGGGGCTGGCGGTCGGCGCCTGGTTCCTGCTCTCGATCCTCGTCGGCGGGTTGTACCCGGCGTTCGTGCAACGCGTGCAGGTCGAGCCCAACGAGCTCGCCGTGGAGCGACCGTACGTGCGCAATCACCTGGAGGCGACGCGTGCGGCCTTCGAGCTCGACGAGGTTGACACGCGCACGTTCACCGGCAAGCAGGAGCTGACGCGCGAGGTATTCGAGCAGGACCAGGCCACCATCGACAACCTGCGCCTGTGGGACTACCGCCCCTTGCTCCAGACGTTCGGCCAGCAGCAGATCCTGCGGCAGTATTACCACTTCGGCGACGTGGACATCGATCGCTACAGCATCGACGGCGAGCAGCGCCAGATCATGCTCAGCGCGCGCGAACTGGATATCGATCGGCTTCCAAGCCAGGCCCGCACCTGGACCAACGAGCGCCTGGTCTTCACGCACGGCTACGGCATCACCGCCGTGCCGGTCGACGCCGTCACGCCGCAGGGGCAGCCCGACTACCTCGTCAGCGGCATCAACCGCGAGCCGCTGCTTCCGATCGAAGAGCCGCGCATCTACTTCGGCGAAGAGACCGATACCTACGTCGTCACCGGCACCACCACCGAGGAGTTCGATTACCCGCGGGAAGGGTCGGAGGCGCGAACGACGTGGTCCGGTACCACCGGCGTCGACATGGGCAACCTGGTGAGCCGGGCGCTGTTCGCCATGCGCTTCGGCGACTTCAACCTGCTCATCAGCAACCAGCTGACCGGCGACTCGGAGGTGCTGTTCCGCCGCGCGATCTGGGAACGCGCCCCGGAGATCGCGCCATTCCTGCTGTTCGATGGCGACCCGTATGTCGTCAGCGGCGACGAAGGACTGGTCTGGATATGGGACGCCTACACGGTGAGTGACCGCTATCCGAACGCGCAGCCGCTGCCCGCCGGCCGCTTCGAAGGCGCCAACTACGTCCGCAACAGTGTCAAGGTCGTGGTCGATGCCTACG
>JACDHU010000250.1 GCA_013820865.1 Chloroflexota bacterium | reverse complement strand
GACGAAGAGGACGACGGCCACGAGCTGCGTCAGGAGGTAGATGCCGCCGGCCGCCTGCTCGAACCCGAGCATGAGGCCGAGCGAGATGATCAATCCACCGATGAACAGGGCGCCCAGCTGGACCAGACCGCTGATCGGCAGCCCACGAGTGCCAAGCACGCGCCACTCGATGAATCCCATGGCGACCATGACGAGGTAGCCGAATGTCATGGCCGATGCATGTGAGCCGATGTTGTCGCCGGGCACGATCGCGATCTCGAGCGCGAGCCCGACCTGCATCAGAACGCCAATGACCGCGCCGTAGCCGAACGTTGTCAGCCCGAGGCAGAGCGCGAGGCGCGGGAGCGTTCGTTCCCCCGACAGGTATTGGTCCCACACCCAGAACAGGAGCCAGGCGATGGCCGCGAGCAGGGCCGTGCCGGTGATCGCACGCAGCGCGAAGTTCCCGATGTAGAAGGCGATGATGTAAACCGGCACCAGCACCGCCAGGGCCAGCGTCAGGCGCCGATCGGTGGCACGGAACAGCAAGAACGCGGATGCCACGATGGTGAGCGTCAGCCAGCCCACGGTGCCGGAGTGCACGTGCGTGAGGATCTGGTTGCGGTCGAATTCGACGGCATCGGCGCCATTGAGAATGCCAATGACGATCGTGACGACGAACAGGGCAATCGCCACGAAGTACAGGGTACGGGCGCTCAACACCCAGGGCGCCATGGTGGTGCGATCGGACATCATCGGTCCATCCTCCGCTCGTTGCGCCGGCGACCGGCCCGGGTGGCGGTCACCGCGCACGCGAAGTATGCGTCAGGCAGCCTCCGTGGCGAGCCGAACCATGGCGCGCGGCAAGAGCCCATCCCGCGAGGCCCGGGTTGCACGGGGCGACACTAATGCCGAACGAAGGCCAGCTCACACGTCCTGGGTTGCACCGGGTGGCACAGGGAACGGTGGAACAGCGGCTCCTTCGCCTTTGGTCGCACGGGGTGCAACAAGCGTCGCGGGCGTCGCGGGCGTCGCGGCTCCGGCTCCCGGCAACCGTCGGAGCAGGACGATCCCGTCGCCGCCTGGATCCCGCCCTGCCGCCAGGGCCGCCAGCATGGCGCGCTGCGGGATCGGGAACGAACGCCTCGGCTCGAGCCCCGCCGCCGCGAGTGCGCGACGGTTCGTCCTCGTGTCCTCGAGGAGCAGGAGCAATCGGTCTGCACCCAGGTCACGCTGCTTGGCTCGGGCGGCGCGCGACTGTGCCTGGTAATCGCTGAAGCGACGGAATGCCTCCACCATCAATCGGCAGCCGGGAATGGTTGAGACCTGATCGGCCGCACGCAGGTCGCCGGGCTTGGGCATCAGTACCTCGTGCTCCGAATGCCAGCGCGGACTCATGCGCGCATTGAGACCGGCAAGGAGCTCGACCTGACCAATATCGCGCAGGGCTGCTCCGAGAGGGTAGAGCTTGAGATAGGGACGAAGGCCCACAACGGCTGCGAAGGCAGTGATGTCGGCGAGCGTGACGCAAGGACTCAACCCGCGCTCGATTCGACTGATCTTGCTCTTCGACCAACCCAACCGATCGGCGACCTGCTGCATGGTCGCGCCCGCGTTGTGGCGCGCAAGACGGAGCTCCCCTCCCATTTCAGAACGAAGCCATCCGAGGAAGCGCTCCGCCTCGGCAAGAATATGCGTACGCGGTGGCATGGACTGATACTGCGCTGCGACCGCTTACTGCGCCGTTACCGCCGGCTTACGGCAAGGGATTGCACCCCGCGACACTAAAGCCGAAGGAAGCCGAGCTCCACCGTCCAGGGTTGCACCCGACGAGACGCAGGACGTGCGAGCTGCCCTTCGTTCGGCTTTGGTCGCACCGGGTGCAACTCGCGCGCCTCGCGCGCCTCAGTTCGCGGCGGAGGTCCGGATCGTGCATTGGGGCGTTTGATCTACGAAGGACGCTCGCGCGTACTCCACCCGTATGCAATCCACCAAAGTCGCGGTCGTTGGTGCCGGCATCAGCGGCCTGACGGCAGCCCACGCCCTGAACGCGGCCGGCCACGAGGTCCGGCTATTCGAGCGCGACGCGCGCGCCGGCGGCCACGCGAACACCGTGGACGTGGGAGGCGTGAAGGTCGACATCGGCTTCATCGTCTACAACGATCGAACCTACCCGCGTTTCGTGGGGCTCCTGGATGAGCTCAACGTGAAAACGCAGAAAAGCGACATGTCGATGTCTGCGACCTGCGGTTCCTGCGACGTCGAGTACAGCACGCGCGGCCTCGCCGGCATCTTCGCGCAACGGCGCGCCCTGGCCCGACCCAGTCACTACCGCATGCTCAACGACCTGTTTCGCTTCTACCGCGACGCCCGCACCACGCTTGACACCACACAACCAACCAACATGAGCCTGGACGAGTACCTCGAGGACCGCCGCCTGGGCGCATCATTCGCCAACCACTTCCTCATCCCGCTGACCGCGGCGGTGTGGTCGACGTCGCCGGACAGCATCGGCGCATTTCCGGTCGACTACCTGCTGCGCTTCCTGGATCACCACGGGCTCATCGGCTATCAGAGGTCGCTCCAGTGGCGAACCGTCAGCGGCGGCAGCACGGAATACGTTGAAAGAATCATCAACCGGCTGCCCCCAAGCGCCGTCGAGACGAGCAACCCGGTGCGTTCCGTCGTGCGCGATCACAGGGGCGTGACCGTCGAAACCAGCCATGGCGCGCCGGAGCATTTCGACGCGGTCATCATGGCCACCCATGCCGATGACGCCCTGCGCCTCCTGCGCGACGCCGACCCCGCCGAAACGGCGGCCCTGGAGGGCTTCGAATACTCCGACAACCGGGTGGTGCTGCACACCGATGCCGCTCTGCTCCCCGGCCGGCACAACGCGCGGGCCAGCTGGAACATCGACATGGGCAACTGCGCCGATCCGGGGCAGTTGCTGACCATGACCTATCACATGAATCGCCTCCAGGCGCTCGACTCCAGCGAGGACTACTGCGTCAGCGTCAACCCCGGGCCGGGCCTGCGTCGTGAGTTCGTGATCACCGAGCGCGCGTTCAGTCATCCGCTCTACACCTTCCAGACGCTCGGAGCGCAGGGCAGGCTGCGCGGCCTGCAGGGCCATCGCGACACGTGGTACGCGGGCGCGCACCTGGGCTACGGCTTCCACGAGGACGGGTGCCGCTCCGGCTACGAAGCAGCCGAGGCCATTGCTGCAGCAGCAGAGACCAGTGAGACCGATGAGGTGGCGGCGTGAGGTCGCACCTGGTGGAGGGCAAGGTTCGGCATCGGCG
>JACDHU010000249.1 GCA_013820865.1 Chloroflexota bacterium | reverse complement strand
GCACTCACCGTGTACTCCATCGAATTCCGTGGCGCCGATGACATCTGGCGTGCCCGCATCGGGGACTTTCGAGTCCTGTACCAGATCGCGGACGACCGACTGATCGTGCTCGTCGTCCTACCGGGAAAACCCTTGCCGGACAGCCGTGCTGGCACCGATGCGCAATCGACGCCGGATCGCCGAGCATGGATCGACCATCCACGTAGCGTGAGAATGCGCCATGTTCCAGTACATCGGACGGCCCGCGGTCGCACTGTTCCTCGGCCTGGCGATCCCAGCCTGCGGAGCGATGCCGGCAGACCCGCGGACCACCTCTCCATCAGCGACCACATCGCCGCCCCGAAGCAGCCAGCCACCACCTTCCGCGACGGCCACGCCCGATGCCCTCGCCGAGCGGACGGTCGCAACGATCGAGCTCGGCGGAGGACCGGACATGCCCACCGAGGCGTTCGGCTCCATGTGGGTGCTCGCCGTGGACGGGCCGCTCCTGAACGACGGGACATCTCCCGCCGTGCATCGGATCGATCCCGACACGAATACGGTGATCGCTTCGATCCCGCTGCCCGGTCGTCTGTGCCAGGGACTCGGCGCCAGCCCCGATGCCATCTGGGCCTGCGGGCCGGATGGCCTGATCCGGATCGACCCCACAACGAACGAAGCCATCGCCTCGATTCCCTTGCAGGCTCCACTGGCTTTCAGCCGAATTCCGTACGGGGCCGGATCGGTCTGGGCATTCGCGACGACGACGGTGGGCCCGGACCAGGTTGTGCGCGTTGATCCCGCCACCAACTCCGTGACCGCCACGATCGATCTGGGGCACGTGGCCGGCACCATGGCCTTCGGCTTCGACGCGCTCTGGGTCAGCGCACCGGCCGATCACCTCCTGCTGCGGATCGACCCGGCAACGAACGCTGTCGAGGAATGGACGAGCGGAATCGAGCGCCCCGGCATCATCGCCGTCGGCAACGATGCGCTGTGGATATCGCTGCTGTTCGAGCACGCGCAAGAGGCAGGTGCGGACGAGTCGACCGTCACCCGCATCGACCCGTCGACCGGTGAGGTCGTTGCCTCCATCGCGACTGGCGGCTCGCTTGGCGACGAAGGCGGGATCGCAGTCACGGCGGACGCCATCTGGGTCCGAGGTCCGCGCCCGTGGCTCGTTCGGATCGATCCGGCCACCAATGAGGTCATCGAACGAATCGACGTGCGAGGCGGCCCCGGAGATGTTGCGGCCGCGTTCGGCACTGTGTGGGCCACGAACGCCGATTACGGGGAGATCTTTCGGATTGAGCCGTAACTTTGCGGGCGGAATAGGATGAGCTCATGACAGAGAAGCTGCCGCACCCTGTTCTCGGCGACCGATTCACCGATGCCTTCGCGTACGCGGTCCACCTCCATGCGCGCCAGGCACGAAAGGACACGACGATCTCGTACCTCACGCACCTGATGGCGGTGTGCAGTCTGGTGCTCGAGGACGGCGGCGACGAGGATCAGGCAATCGCCGCGCTGCTCCACGATGGTCCTGAGGATCACGGTGGTCAGCCAGTCCTCGACGAGATCCGCAAGCGCTTCGGCGACGAGGTCGCGAACCTGGTGGATGGCCTGACCGACACGCTCGAGCTGGAAAAGCCGCCGTGGGAAAGCCGCAAGAGGGATTACCTGGCCCGCCTCCAGGTTGAACCGACATCGGTCCTTGCGGTGTCGCTGGCTGACAAGCTCCACAACCTTCGTTCGATCGCGGTCGACCACGCGAATCTGGGGGAGGCGTTGTGGAAGCGATTCCGCGCGGGGCGGACACAGCAGGAGTGGTACTTCACCGCATTGCTCGAGGTCTTCGAGCGTCGGCTGCCGGACTCGCGCAACCTTCCGGAGTTCCGGCGCCTCATTGCTGATGTCTTCGGCGACAAGCTGGGATGACATCGCTCCTGGAGGTCAGGGAGTTTGCCCGCCTCACGCGAGCGCGACCCTGTCAGCGGATATATCACTACTGGCATATTCGCTGACAGCACTGGCGACGGTATGCCCGATCACCGCAGCGATCAGCGAGCCGCGCCGGCAAGGTCCCCATCGGGATCGCTGATGAGTACGCGGCCCAACAGTGCTCCACCGAGCAGCGCCGCCACTCCGCCTGTGGCGATGGCGACCGGGATCCACCATCGTCGGCCCTCGGAGCGCGGCGCGGGCGCCGCTCGGTACGTGCGCTGCGAGGCGCCACATTCGGGGCAGAAGCTCGCATTCGCGGTGAGCGGAGCGCCGCAGACAGAGCATGGTGGCTCAATCGGCGGGTCAAGTGAGGACGACATCGCGGGATTCCTCCGGCCATCGGTGTCACCGGTTGTTCCCGCCACGATGTCTTCCGCGGGCCCCGTTGTCCAGCGGCGAATGACGTATGTCAGCGCATGGGCTCAGACAGGCGGAACCTCAGGGCTCGCGGCGGTCGTTCTCGCGCCAGGTGTCGACCACGGCGTCGCCACGGGACTCGGCGATCACGCCGCTCTCCGCCACCTTCTCGTGCTCCGGGTCGACCTCGTGGCCCATCTCATACTCGGTGCGGACGCGGTTGCCGGTGGCGGGCTCCGTCAACTCTTCGCTGGGATCGGGTGTCGCGCCGACCGGACCGGAGGCTCCGGCGCCGCCCATCGCGCCCGTCGCGCCCATGCCGCCGGCCATCCCCTCGGACCCGGTGGCCTGGGTGGCGCCATCCACCCCCAGGTTGTCACCGAGTCGCTGTGGCTTCTCGTCGACATCGGCATCGGCGCGGTGCTGGTGATCGTGGCCGTGGTGGCTTTCGTCGTCGTGGTCATTGTCATGGTCGTCGTGGCCGTCGCCCATGCCGAGCGCGTCCTTCGCGTGGTCCATGAGGCTCTTGTCGTGGTCGCTCATCGGTTCATCTCCGCTGCGGGGGGTTCGTGCGATGTGACCCGTTGCAGGACTCGGGCCTGTCGGCGCACACGCCGTCGCGACGGACGAGCTGACGCGACGGTTCGGTAGGGTAGGGGCGTGCAGCGGACCAAAGACGGAACGATCATCGTCAGCGCCACCGACCTGGTGGGCTACCTGGCCTGTGACCACCTATCGACGCTCGAGCTGGGGCGGGTGGAGGGGAAGTGGGAGCGGCCGCCTCGCCGCGCGGACCCCACCGTGCAGTTCATGCAGGACCGCGGAGATGCCCACGAGGCGGCGCACCTCGCGAAGCTTCGCGGCGAGGGCAGGAGCGTCATCGAGATCCAGACCGATGAGCTGCGCACGCCCGCCCAGCTGCATGCGGCCGAGGCGGCCACCCTCGACGCTATGCGTGAGGG
>JACDHU010000248.1 GCA_013820865.1 Chloroflexota bacterium | reverse complement strand
CGGAATTGGCCTGAGCGTCGAAGCCGGCGAGTTCATGTCGATCATGGGCCGATCCGGCTCCGGCAAGACGACGCTGCTCGACCTGCTGGGGTGCCTGTTGCGACCGACCTCGGGCGATCTGAGCATCGACGGCCGCAGCGTGATCGGCGCCACGGACGGGGAGTTGGCGACGATTCGCCGCGAGCGCATCGGCTTCGTGTTCCAGGAGTTCAACCTGATCGCGACCCTGACGGCCATGGAGAACGTCATGCTGCCGCTGCGCTACGGGCCGCGCCGCCGCGACGGAAGGGAGCGCGCCACCGAGCTGTTGGAGCTGGTGGGGCTGGGCAGCCGATCTGGCCACCGGCCGAATGAGCTGTCCGGCGGCGAGCAGCAGCGCGTGGCGATCGCGCGTGCCCTCGTCAACGAGCCGGCCGTCATCCTCGCCGATGAGCCGACCGGCGAACTCGACTCGACCACCTCGGGCCAGCTGCTGACGACGCTGCGCGACCTCAATGAAGGTCGCGGCGTCACCGTCATCATCGTCACCCACGACGCGGCCGTGGCGGGAACGACGGACCGGGTGGTCCGGCTTCACGACGGTCGCGTGATTGCCGACGAGCGCAGTGACGGCCGCGGATTCCGCCACGCGCTGGCCGGAGATCCCGGCTCGAACGGCCACGGACCAGGGCGTCTGGGCTCGGCTGGGCGACCTGCTCGACCGGGCACGCGGCAGATGACCCGATGATCAGCGCCGTCGGCCTGGGCAAGCGCTTTCGTTCATTGACCGCCGTGCACGACCTGAGCTTCGAGGTCGGCGACGGCGAGATCTTCGGGATCCTCGGTCCGAACGGGGCGGGCAAGACAACATCAGTGCGCATGCTGTCGGGGCTCATCGCGCCGTCGGAAGGGACCGCGCGCATCAACGGCATGGAGCTGGGAGCCCAGTCGCAGGCGATCAGGGCCATCACCGGCATCCTGACCGAATCGCCGGGACTGCATGACAAGCTCACCGCTCGTCATAACCTGGGGTACTACGGCCGCCTCTATGGATTGCGCGGCGCGAACCTGCGTCGCGCGGTTGACCGATACCTCGGCGTGGTCGGCATGTCGGACGCCGCGGACCGTCGCGTCGGTGGCTTCAGCAAGGGCATGCGCCAAAAGATCGCGATCGCCCGAGCGTTGCTTCACGAGCCCGAGGTGCTCTACCTCGACGAGCCGACGTCCGCGCTCGATCCGTCGGCGGCGAAGACCATCCGCGACTTCGTGGCCACACTGCGCGATGCCGGTCGATCGATCGTGGTGTGCACCCACAACCTGGACGAGGCCGAGCGCCTGTGCGACCGGATCGGCATCATGCGCGGCACCCTGCTCGAGGTCGACACGCCGGCGCGGCTGCGACGGCGCAACGGCACCGCATCGGTGAGCGTCGAGCTGGTCGGAGCGCGCCAGCCCGCCTCGTTCCTGGACCTGCTCGGCGATCTGCCATTCGTGGAAGGTGCGCGTGTCGTCGACGGCACGCTGTTCGTGGAGGTCACCGACCCACGTGGCGACAACCCTGAGCTCGTGCGAGCCCTGGTCGAGGCCGGCGCGCGGATCGTCGCCGTGCGCGAGGAGGCCGTCACGCTCGAGCAGGTATATCTCGACATGGTCGGCGAGGTCGGGGAGCGCGACGCGCGACCGATCGGCGAGGTGGCCTGATGCGACCGGGGTTCATCTGGGCCGTCATCCTGAAGGAGGCACGTGATCTCCTCTCGAACCGGCTGCTGCTCGGCGCGGTCGTCTTTCCCGCGCTTATCTTTGCCGCCATTCCGACCGGGATCGTGGCGTTCATCGAGGTCAACGAGCTCGATCCGGCTCAGTTGGGACAGATCGAGCAGTACCTCAGCCAGTTCCCCGACCTCTCGCCGAAGCTGGCGGCGCAGGGCTTCATCGTCCTCAACTTCATGGCCTATTTCCTCCTCATCCCGGCCATGGTGCCGATGGCGATCGCGACCCAGTCGGTCATCGGCGAGAAAGTGGCGCGTTCGCTGGAGCCCCAGTTGGCGACGCCGATGGAGGTGAGCGAGTTGCTCATCGGCAAGGCGATTGCGTCTGCGACGCCTGCCGTCCTCGCGACCTGGGGCGTCTTCCTGCTGTATGGCTTCGTCAACGGTGCCATCGCGGATCCGGCGCTGACCTCGCTCATCTTCAGTGACGTGTGGCGCGTGGCCATGCTCAGCCTGGTCCCACTCATCTGCCTGCTCAGCGTGTTGCTGGGAATCATCGTGTCCTCGCGAGTGAGCGATGCACGGACCGCGCAACAGATCGGCGGGTTCATCGTGATCCCGGTCATCGGCGTGGCCGTCGCCGGCTTCTTCAGCGGTCAGGCCAGCTTCAACATGCAGCAGGTGATGATCGGCAATCTCGTCGTGGCGCTGTTGATCGGGGTCGCGCTGGTGATCGGCAACTGGATCTTCGACCGCGAGGCGATCCTCACCCGTCTCGGCTGACGCTCGACTTCGTCGCGTCCGGTCGCCGATACGTCGACGATTCGTGTCATGCCGAGCCCGTTCAGTGACGAACCGCCGATGTATCGGCGCCTCGTAGGCGTGGGCCGCGCGCGGAGGTGTTTCTCACGTCGCACCGTAACCGATGCATCGGTGATGCAGCACGCGGATGGAGTTCCGGGCGCGATTCTGCCGATAGATCGTTGATCCGGCGCGTCGACGGCATCCTGCGCGTGATTCTGCCGATGTATCGGCTCGGGAGTGACTTGCAGCATGGATTCGCGCGCGTTTGACGCTCGACCCCCGCCGATCTATCGGTGTTTTGACACATCGGGGGCGATTCATGTCACGGATGACCGATACATCGGCGGCTACCCCGTGGCACGCCGGCGAACCAACCTTGGCGAGATAGGCACCCTTGCCGGTGCGTCAGGCGCCGTGGTGCTCGGTGCGATGCAGGCGAGCGATCAGGGCGTGCATGATCGGAACGGCCATCTCCGGATGCTCTTCGAGGAGGGCCGTGAACTCCCAGGCCGGCAGGAGCAGGCAGCCGGTCTCCTCTGACGCGATGACGGTGGCGGAGCGAGGATGTTCCTCGATCAGAGCCAGTTCGCCGAAGAAGTCACCGCTGCCCAGTTGACCGACGGTCTCGCCAGCGCGCTCGACGCGCGCCCGACCGCGGAGCACGATATATAGCGCCGTCCCGGCGGTTCCTTCCTTGACGATCACTTCCTCCGCGGCGTACGTGCGGCGCATGCCGACGTCGGCCAGTCGACGCCTCACGCGATCGGTGAGCCCGGCCAGAAGAGGGATCGTTGCCAGTTGTTGTTTGAGCTCCACGCGAACATCCTC
>JACDHU010000247.1 GCA_013820865.1 Chloroflexota bacterium | reverse complement strand
AGCCCTCGCCTCGCACGCCTCCCCTCGAGGACGTTCCCGCCGGCGGCGACGAGATGCCGTTCCGCGCGCCCACCGATCCGGGTGATCCACGCTGATGAGCTTTCAATTCACGGTCAATGGCGATCCTGTAGAGGTTGAGGCGACCGGCACCCGACGTCTTCTCGACGTCCTGCGCGAGGATCTCGCGCTGACCGGTACGAAGGAAGGATGCGGCGAAGGCGAATGCGGCGCCTGTTCAGTCCTGCTCGACGGTGCCGTGGTCGACGCTTGCCTGGTGCCCGTCAGCCAGGCGCACGGCACGCACATCAGCACCGTCGAGGGCCTCGCCGCACCGGGCACCCTCGGCTTGCTTCAGCAGGCGTTTCTCGAGACCGGGGGGGCGCAGTGCGGCATCTGCACGCCCGGAATGCTCATGGCCGGCGAGGCGTTCCTCGCCTCGGGAGCCGAGGCAAACGAGGACAACATCCGCGAAGCGATCGCCGGCAACCTGTGCCGGTGCACGGGCTACACCAAGATCATCAGCGCGATTGCGCTGGCGGCCGAACGGAGGGCATTGATATGACCGATACGACCGAGACCATCCATGAGGCGCTCGACGACCACGACGTCACCCTGGCGCTGACGCCCGGGCAGGTGATCCTGGCGTTGATTGGCCTGTTCGTGGTCCTGCGCATCATTCGCGGCCTTCGAGGCTGAAGGGCCGATGCCGAACGCGGTCGAACCGCCGTCCGAATCTCCCACCCGCCTCAATGCCGCGTACGCGCTTCTGGCGGAAGCCGATGCAGGGTCATGGCGTCCCCTCGCCGGCGGTACCGACATGCTGGTCCAGATCGCCGGCGAGATCGGCGAGCCACCGGAGCGCGTCCTCGACATCTGGGCGCTCGACGAGCTGCGCGGGATCAGCGTGGATACCGACGCGCTCGTGATCGGCGCGCTGACCACCTACACCGATCTTCGACGATCTCCACTCGTCGCCGAGCACGTCCCGGCGCTCGCGGAGGCGGCCGCGACGATTGGTGCGGCGCAGATCCAGAATCGTGGGACGCTCGGTGGCAACGTCATGAATGCCTCCCCGGCCGGCGATACCCTGCCGGTGCTCCTGGCGCTGGGCGCGGAGCTGGTCCTGGGCTCCACGAACGGTGAGCGCCGCGTCAATGCCGACGACTTCTGGCCGTCGTATCGCACGACCGCGGCGCGGGATGACGAGCTGCTGATCCGGATCCGCGTCCCGTTGGTTCCCAGCCAGCAGGTTTGCTTTCGAAAGATCGGGACGCGCCGTGCACAGGCCATCAGCAAGGTGGTCATGGCGCTTGCCTGGACCGATTCCGGCGAGACATGGTCCGATGTCCGCCTCGCGCTCGGATCCGTCGCGGCGACGACCGTTCGCGCCCGTGCCACCGAGGCTGTGCTGGAAGGACTGGGACCCACGCGTGAGACCGCCGATGCGGCGGTGGAGGCGCTGACGAGCGAGCTCTCCCCCATCGACGACGTGCGCTCGACCGCGGACTATCGGCGGCTGGTGGCTGGCCGCGTCCTGCATCGGCTCATCCGCGACGCCGGAGGCTGGTAGGCGCCGATGTCCTGGAGTCGCTTCATCGTGGTCGGCCTGATCACCGGGATCATCATGATCGGATTCGGGATCTTCGTCGGTCCAATCCTGAGCGGCTTGGATGAGCCGATCCTCACCGCGCTCATCCTGGGCGTTGTGCTTGCGATTTTCTATGCTGTCGATCTGATTGCCACCTGGCTCCTGCGACGCTTCGAACGCAGCCGGGGCTGACCTATGGAGCCTCATGATGTCCGCATCTTCCAGGTGGCGGCCGACTTCCGTGCCTGGCTGGATGAACGTCACGACACCGCCACCGAGCTGTGGGTTGGCTACTACAAGAAGGGCGTCCCGAAAAGCTCCATGTCTTACCGCGAGGCCGTCGAAGAGGCGCTCTGCTACGGGTGGATCGACGGCATCGGGAAACGGATTGATGACGAGGTCCACACCAACCGCTTCACGCCACGCCGGAAGACGAGCATCTGGAGTGCGGTGAATATCGCCAAGGTTGCGGAGCTGCGAGCTGCGGGGCGCATGCACCCGGCCGGCATCCGGGCGTTCGAGGAGCGGGATCGGCGCAAGGACGCGATCTACGCGTACGAGAACGCGCCGCAGGAGATTCCGCCGGATTGGCAGGCGCGCTTCGAGGCCGATGCCACTGCCTGGGCCTACTGGCAGTCGCGGACGCCGTCGTATCGACGCACTGTCACGTACTGGGTGATGTCGGCCAAGCAAGCAACGACGCGTGAACGACGCTTCGAAACGCTGCTCGCCGATTCCACCGCTGGACGACCGATCAAGTCGCAGAGCTACGGTCGCGGGCCGGATGCCTGAGGCGGTCGAGGATCGCCAACGACTGTCGGCAATCGCGCATGCCACCTCGTTGATGTGGGGACCGATCTCACAAGACACTGCCGACGGCCTGCTGGCGCGGCTGGGCAGCCTTGGGATTTCGGAATCAAGCCGCGTGCTGGATCTCGGATGCGGTCCTGCCGAGTTGCTGCGTCGCGTGTGTGAGGCAACCGGTGCGAGCGGCATCGGTGTCGACTCGTCTCCCTTCGCGATCGAGGAAGCGCGGCGACGCCTTGCGACATCGCCGGTACGCGATCGTGTGGAACTCCGCATCGGGGACGCGACCGTGCTCACGCCGGACGGAACGAACGATCTCGTGATCTGCATCGGGCCAGGCTGGACGACCGGCGGATGGGTGCCAATGACGCGCTGGACGTCCGCGTTCGTCCGCCCCGGCGGTCTGCTCTTGCTAGGTGAGGCCGCATGGCGCGGGGTACCGCGCGAGGACTCCCTTGCCACCCTCGAGATGACGAGTGACGAGCACATCCTGGGGGCCGATGTCGGGCGGTCGGTTTCGGAGGCCGGCGCCAAGGTCGCCTGGAGTCATCGGTCAAGCCTGGACGAATGGGGCGCGTACGCCGATGCCTATCGGAGCGCAATGCGGCACTTCGTCCTCGATCATCCCGACGATCCCATCACGCCGGCCGTCCGCTCCCGATCCGAGGCAGGGTGGGTTCACTACGAGCTGCTGCACGAGCTCCTGGACTTCGTTATCGTTCTCGCTCAGCGTGCTTCGCGCGCGTAAAGCGCGGGGAGGAAGTGCTCCAGGTTGCCGACCTCCTCCACGTTGTGCATGAGCCACGCCGGACCCATGAGGTCGGAGAAGATCATCGGTCGAATGAGGCGGTTGAAGAGCACGCGTCCGAACAGCGTGTCGGCCCCGAGCTCCATGCGCGACCGGTAGCGGGTGCCGCCGTCAGCCGGCTC
>JACDHU010000034.1 GCA_013820865.1 Chloroflexota bacterium | reverse complement strand
CAGTATCCCGGTGGCGAAGATTCGGCAGCCGCCATGGCGCTGCGCGAAGTCGCCCGGACGGTGGCCGGCAAGGTGAGCGTCCTGGCTGCTCCAGCGATGGTGGGGTCCGGCGCCGCCTGACCCGCCTACGGAAGTCCGGTGGATGACACCTGGCTGGGGTATTGCCGCGACGCACTCGCATCGGCAGAATCCTACGCATGAGAATTGCCGTGATGGGGGACATCCACGCCAACCTGCCCGCGCTGCGAGCGGTGATCGAGGACGTGACGAGCATCGGTGCCGATGCGCTGTACTGCGTGGGCGACGTGGTGGGCCGCGGGCCGCATCCGAACGAGGTCGTTGACGAGCTGCGTCGCCTGGAGATCCCGTGCATGCAGGGCAACTGGGACGAAGCGGTCGGGATGGATCGCGAGCAGACCGGTGCCGCCTGGCCGACCACCGAGGCAGAGGCCGAGGGCAATGCATCCATGCGCTGGACGGCGGAGACCATGAGCGATGAGAACCGAGCCTGGCTGCGCCAGCTGCCGACGTCGCTTCGGGTGAACCTGGCCGGCCGATCGGTGAACCTGTTCCACGGCTCCCCGTTGCGGGAGAACGAGTACCTGTGGGCGTCGCGGCCGTCGCGTGTCCTGGCACGCATCGCCAGCGATGAGGCCGATGACCTCTTCTGCTTTGGTCACACCCACGAAGCCTTCCACCGCGTCGTCGGTCCGTCCCACTTCGTGGCCTGTGGCTCCGTCGGATGCGGGACCGATGGAGACGCGCGAGCACGCTATGCCGTCGTGTACATCGGTGAGCCGGACATTGCGGTCGGGTTTCGGTCGGTCAACTACGACCACGTCTCGGTGGTGCGCGACATGGCCGCCGCAGGGCTATCGGTCAGCCTGCTTCGCGAGCCACCGTCGGCGCATCCGCACGCGACCAGCGAGGCCATGCGGACCTAGTACGTCGCCAGCGCCTCCAGCATCAGATCCCAGAATCGGTCGACCTGGAGCCCGGTGCCGACGTCGGCATTCGGCGCACGCCCGGTGGTGCCGTACACGTCGCACACCGTTCGTCCGAGGCTGAGCTGCGAGGCGACGTCGATCGCAACGTTCATCGGCCGAGCGTCGAAGATGGTCGGATCGATGATGGCAGCGACGGCGCACGGGTCGTGGACGGCGGGAGCGCTGAAGCCGAAGACTCGCTCGTAGGTCTCACTGAAGTAGCGCAGCAGCGCGTCGCTCATGCGTGCCACGGCGCTATCGAGGGCGGCGATGCGGGCCAGGATCCGTTCGGTCGCGAGCGCCTGGTGGGTGACCTCGAGCGGCACGAGCGTGATCGGCACGCCGGACGCGAAGACCACCTCGGCAGCCTCGGGATCCGCATAGAAGTTGAACTCTGCCGACGGCGTCCAATTCCCCAGGCCGATGGCGCCCCCCATGATCGAGATCCGGTCGATTCGCCCGGCGATGCGCGGTTCGCGTTGGAGCGCCGTGGCGACGTTGGTCAGCGGTCCGACCGCGACGATGGTGAGCGGCCGAGCCTCGTGGCGCATGGCGAGCTCGACCAAGAGTTCCACGGCGTGCCGCTGGTCGAGCGACACCGTGGGTTCGTCCCACTCGACCCCGTCCAGGCCCGAATCGCCGTGGATCGCGCCGGCCACGATTCGGTTCCGCCGCATCGGAGACTCGCAGCCGGCGGCGATCGGCACGGTCTCGATCCCGGCGACCGTGCACACCCGCCGGGCGTTGAGCGTGACCTTCTCGAGGGTCTGGTTGCCGGCGACCGTCGTGATTGCCTCGAGGTCGATGGCGGGCGAGGCCGCGGCGAGCAGGATCGCCATCGCGTCGTCGTGGCCGGGGTCGCAGTCGAGCACCACCCGCCGCCGGACGGGGATCACTCCTTGACGTACGGCTTGCCGTCAGCAGCGGGCGCGCGGGCCCGGCCGACGAGGCCGGCGACGACGATGATCGTCACCACATACGGGACCATGAGCAGGAATTCCGACGGGATCGCGATCGACAAGATCGATAGGCGCGACTGGATGGCATCGGCGAAGCCGAAGACGAGGGCCGCCAGGAAGCCGCCGATCGGGTTCCAGCCGCCGAAGATCATGGCCGCCAGGCCGATGTAGCCGCGGCCCGCGGTCATCTCGCGCTCGAATCCGCCGGTCGAACCGATGGTGAAGAACGCACCGCCCAGCCCGGCCACCATCCCGCCCATGATGACGTTGCTGTATCGCACCCAGTAGACGTTCACGCCCACCGTGTCGGCCGCCTTGGGGTGCTCGCCCACGGCTCGTACCCGGAGGCCCCAGCGGGTGTAGAAGAGCCCGAGGTGGATGACGATGATCAGCCCGAACAGCAGGTACACGAAGATGTTGTGCCGGAACAGCACCGGCCCGAGCACGGGGATATCGGACAGGAACGGGATGGCGATCGGCCCGAGACGTTCGGGCGTGTTGAGCTCGTTCTGGTACGGCTGGAGCAGGCGGACGCTCAGGAACGCAGTGAGGCCGGCAACCAGGATGTTGATGAAGAAGCCGGCGATGATCTGGTCGACCCGATAGCGGATGGCCAGGACGGCCAGCAGCGCCGCCAGCAGGCCACCGACGAGGATCGCCGCCAGCATGCCCAGCCACGGGTTGTCGAAGGCCGACGCGACGACCGCGGAGACGAACGCGCCGGACAGGAGCATCCCCTCGATGGCGATGTTGACCACGCCCGCCCGCTCGCACAGCACCCCGGAAAGCGCCCCGAATGCGATCGGCACCGAGCGCTGTACCGTCGTCTCGAGCAGGCCGGTCAGGTTCATCGACTGGCCCGCGGCGACCCAGGTCAGGAACGCGAAGACGAATGCGAACGCCACGAGGCCGAGCACGACCGCCCAGCGGGTGCCGAACCCGCGCGTCAGCTGGACGGCGCCGGCGAAGGCGACGACCGCGGCGAGGAGGTACGCGGTGGTCGCCGAGGGCACCACGAGGTTCGGCAGTGCGATCGGCGCGGTCGGTGCGGTCAGGCCGAAGCTGGAGCTCGCGTCGCCCCCGACGCTGACGCCGAATGCGAGCACCATGCCCACCGCGAGGAGGAGGTAGACGACCCCGAGGATCCGCTGGCGGGTCCGGAGGCGGCGTTCGGCTCGGGTCATGACGGGAGCGGCGGGAGCGGCGGTCATGAGCCCCAGCCCTTCGCGAACACTTCGGATCCCATCCGGCGCTCGGCACGGATCCGGAAGATGGCCCGCACGAGCGCCGGGGCTGCGATGAACATGATCACCAGCGCCTGGATCACCACCACGATGTCGATCGGCGTGCCGGTCGCGGCCTGCATCGGCGTGGCGCCGGCCCGCAGCGCCCCGAACAGGAAGGCGGCAGCCACGACGCCGAGCGGGCGGGTGGCTCCGACGAGCGCGACGACGATGCCATCGAAGCCGTAGCCCGGGGAGAAGCCGGGGGAGAGTGTTCCCGAGCCGCCGAGGATGACCGCCGCCCCGGCCAGCCCGGCGAGACCGCCCGCGGTGACCATCGACAGGACCGTCGCCCACGAGATGCTCATACCCGCGTAGCGGGCCGCGCGCGGGTTGAAGCCCACGGCCCGGAACTCGAATCCCTTGGTCGAACGGAACAGGAGCCACCAGACGCCCACGGCGGCGAGCAGCGCGATCACGATGCCCCAGTGGGCGCGCAGGCCGTCGATGAGCGGCGGGATGACCGCCGAAGGCTCGACGATTTTGGAGATCGGGTCAGGACGACCCTCGCGTTGCACGAACTCCGTCTTGAGCGCCCAGTTGATGAGGTTGTAGGAGACGAAGTTGAGCATGATCGTCACGATCACCTCGTGGGCGCCGGTGCGCGCCTTGAGGAGTCCCGGGATGAAGCCCCATACGGCGCCGCCGAGGAAGCCGGCGGCTACGGCGATCGGCAGGTGGATGAACCACGGCATGCCCACGAACGTGAACCCGGCGATCACGGCGAACAGCGAGCCGAGGTAGAGCTGCCCCTCGGCGCCGATGTTGAACAGGCCGACGCGGAACGCGAGCGCAACCGACAGCCCTGTCAGGATGAGCGGCGTGGCCGAGACGATCGTCTCGGAGAGGGGCCCGAACGCCCGGCGCAGCGCCTCCCAGTCGGCCGAGAACAGGGCACTGAACAGCGCCCCCGGGTCGCCGATCGAGCCGCGCAGAAGGGCGCCGTAGGTCCTCATGACGGACGACCACGAAGCGCCGATGGCACCGATCGGGTCCGAGCCCCATTGGCCGAGCAGGTCGAAGTCGGTGACGATGATGATGATCGCGCCGACGGCGAACGCGGCGAGGAGGGCGAGCGCGGGCAGCAGGATGCCGCGAAGCGCCGACAGCACGCGATTGCCGCTCGCTTCCGCCGCCTCCGGGACCGGGGGGGACGCGGCCGGTTCGGCGGATGCTGGTGCCTCCGTGGTCTCCAGTTCCTGATGCCGGGATTCGTCAGCCATCGCTCGGCTCCGATCCTGCGGCGGGGGCCGTGCCGACGAGGTCGACCGGCTCGCCGTCCTCCGGATGCGCGCCGCCCATGAGCAGCCCGAGACGCTCCGGGGTCGCCTCCTCCGGCGACAGCGTGTCCACGATGCGTCCGCGGTACATCACAGCAATGCGATCGCCGAGGGCCACGACCTCGTCGAGCTCGCTCGAGACGATGAGTACCGCGGCACCCTCGTCCCGCTTGGCGACGATGCGCCGATGGATGTACTCGATCGAGCCGACGTCCAGCCCGCGGGTCGGCTGCGCTGCGACGATGAGCTTGATCGGCCGCGAGAACTCGCGCGCCGCGATGACCTTCTGCTGGTTCCCGCCCGAGAGGTTGCCGACCGGATTGAAGATCGACGGTGTCCGGATGTCGTACTCACCGACCAGCGTCTCGGCGTTCGAGACGATCGCCTCCCCGTGGAGGCGCAGTCCGCTCGCGAACGGCGGCTGCCAGTAGCTGTTCAGGACGAGGTTGTCGGCCACGGTGAAGTCGGCGATCAGGCCGTCCTCCATGCGGTCCTCGGGGACGTGGGCGACGCCCGCCTCGAACACGTCGCGGGGAGTGTCGGCCAGGGGTTGTCCGGCCAGCAGCACGTCGCCGGCGTCGGGCTCGCGGAGGCCGGTGATCGCCTCGACGAGTTCGCTCTGTCCATTGCCCTGGACGCCGGCGATGGCGAGGATCTCGCCCGCCCGCACGGTGAGATCGAGGTGATTGACCGCGTTGTGGCCACGCTCGTCGCGCACGACAAGGTCGCGCACCTCGAGGATGGGCTCGCCTGGTTGGGCGGGAGTGCGATCGACGACGAGCTGCACGTCCCGGCCGACCATCATCGCGGCGAGCTCCTCGCGGTTCGCCTCGGCCGGGGTGGTCGTGCCGGCGACCGTGCCGCGGCGCAGGACGGTGATGCGGTCGGCGACCTCGAGCACCTCGTTGAGCTTATGGGTGATGAACACGATCGACGTGCCGGTGGCGACCAGCGAGCGCATGACCGCGAACAGGTCCTCGGTCTCCTGGGGCGTCAAGACCGCGGAGGGCTCGTCGAGGATCAGCACGTTCGATTGGCGATAGAGGGTCTTGATGATCTCCACCCTCTGACGCACGCCGACCGGAAGGTCCTCGACCGTGGCGTCCGGGTCGATGTGGAGGCCGTGCCTTTCGGAGATCTCGACGATGCGCTCGCGCGCCGCGCGTCGGTCGAGCTGGCCGAGCGGCCCGCGCGTCGTCTCGACGCCGAGCATCACGTTCTCGGTGACGGTGAACACCGGGACGAGCATGAAGTGCTGGTGGACCATGCCGATGCCGGCATCGATCGCGTCGCCGGGCCCGTCGAACGCGACGACCCTGTCGTCGATGAGGATCTCCCCGTCGTCGGGCCGGTAGAGACCGTACAGGACGTTCATGAGGGTCGACTTGCCCGCGCCGTTCTCGCCCAGGAGCGCGTGGATCTCACCGGCCTGGACGATGAGGTCCACGTCGCGGTTCGCCACGACCCCGGGAAAGCGCTTGGTGATCCCTCGCAGCTCGAGCTTCACGTGCGACGGCTCCGGTAGTACGAACGGGCGGCGCCGCTGACGACGCCGCCCGTTCAGGACTCAGCGGCTGCTGCCCACGTCAGGCAGCAGCCGCCATCAATCACTCGCCGTAGTGGTCCGCTGGCACGAGCTCGCCGGCGATGATCGCATCGGCCATCTCCTCAAGCGCGGCCTTGACCTCGTCGGAGACCTCACCCTCGTAGTCGTGGAATGGGGCGATGCCCACGCCTTCGTTCTCGAGGGTGCTGACGAACACTGGCTCCGGCGCATCGCCGTTGATCGCGCGCTCGATGGCCTGGAAGACCGAGTTATCGATGCGCTTGATGATGCTGGTGAGCATCAGCTCGGAGAACTCCGGAACGGTGAGGGTCCAGTCGACGTCGACGCCCAGGCCCACCGCATCGGCGGCCTGCTCGTCAATCGCCGCGAAGGTGCCCTGGCCGATCGGTCCGCCGACCGGCAGGATGACGTCCGCGCCCTCCTGGAGCATGCCGAGGGTGACGTTCTTGGCGTCGTCGGTGCTCTCGAAGTTACCGGTGAACGTGCCCGAGTCGGGATTGTTCGGATCGCGGCCGCCGAGCATGCGTACCTCGGTCCCGTTCTGCTCGTTGTAGTAGTTCATGCCGGCGATGAAGCCGTCCATGAAGTCCGTCACTCCCGGACCGATGTTGATGCCGCCGAAGGTGCCCATGATCCCGGTCTTCGACCAGGAGGCAGCAGCGTAGCCGGCGAGCATCGCGCCCTCGGCGGTGTTGTACACCAGGCCCTCGACGTTCGGGAGCGCCGGATCGTAGGCGAAGTCGACGATCGCGAAGCGTGTGTCGGGATTCGCCTCTGCGGCGGCCGCGGTGGCATCACCGAGGAGGAAGCCGACGGTGATGATCATGTCGCAGCCATCGGAAATGTGCTGGTCGATGTTCCGGGCATAGTCCTCGGCGCTGCGCGACTCGAGGAAGCTGACCTCGGCGCCCAGCTCGGCCTCGGCCTGCTGCATGCCCTCCCAGGCGTTCTCGTTGAAGCTGTTGTCGTCGATGCCGCCGACATCGCTGACCATGCAGGCCTTGATGGTGGCCGCCTCGGCGCTTTCGTCCGGAGCCTCGGACTCGGGTGCCATGGACTCGGGTGCCATGGACTCGGGTGCCATCGACGCAGGATCGCTGGCCCCCGGGCTTTCTCCGCCGCCGGTGCAGGCGGCCAGGATCAGCATCACGATGGCCAGCATGGCCACCATCGCGCTGGGGTGCTTTCGCATTTGTTTCCTCCACACCACTTCTTGGGTGCGTACAGCCGCGGGTGTCGCGGCGCGTCCGTTGCGCTCTGGCCATGGGCATCTGGCGCTGAATCTGCGGCATCATACTGCCTTCCCCTCATGACCGTGCAAGCGATTTTCCGCGGGCGGCGTCTATGATCGGGCCGATGGATCAGCTGCCCGAGCGCGTCCGCCTCGTCATCTTCGACCTCGACGGCGTCGTCTACCGCGGCGATACGCCGGTCACTGGAGCCCGCGAACTGGTGACATGGCTGCACGATCGTCGCGTCGCCGTACGATTCGCCACGAACAACTCGATGGTGGCGCGTGCCGGGTACGTGGAGAAACTTGCTGGCATGGGGATCGTGACTCGCGTCGACGAAATCGTGACTTCGACGTCGGCGACCGTTGAGCACATCCGTGAGCACGCTCCCGAGATCGGGTCGGTCCTGGCCATCGGCGCTGATGGAATGCGCACCGAGCTGCTCGATGCCGGGCTCGACGTCGTCATGGCTGGGGATCTGGCGGGTGAGGGACACGACGGGGGGCCGCTTGCTCGTGCCTTCGACGCCGTCATCGTCGGGCTCGATCCGCAGATCGACTACGCGCGCCTCTCGGTCGCCGCGACCGCCGTCGCGGCCGGTGCCCGCCTGATTGCCACGAACGCCGATGCTCGCTACCCGACGGCGGTCGGGTTCCTCCCCGGCGCGGGGTCGTTCGTGGCGGCGCTGGCCACGGCCACCGGCATTGCGCCGGAGATCATCGGCAAGCCCTCGCCGGCCATGTTCCGCGCCATTCTCACCGCAAGCGGCATCGTCGGCGCTGAAACGGTGGTCATCGGCGACAACCCTGATGCGGACATCATCGGCGCCCGTCGTGCCGGATGTGCCGCGATCCTGGTGCTGACCGGCATCGCCGACGCCGACCGCGTGAAACGTCTCAGCGGCGACGCGGTGCCCCATGCCGTGGCGGCTGATCCGGCGGCCGTACGGGAGCTCCTGGAAGCACGCCTCAGTTGAGGGGGATCCGCTGCCAGGCCCCCCATGCCACTCGTGCCTCGGCGGCCAGCGGGCCGAGAAGGCCCGGCGGCGCAAACCCACGATCGAACGCGTTCAGCGCAATCGCCGCCAGCTCCGCGTGCGACAGGTTCAGGGCGCCAGTCACGCGGTCCATTTCCTCGCTCAGGGTGAGCCCGGTCACGGTACGGCCATCAGTCGAGAGGCTGACACTCACGCCGGACCTATGGAGACGCGCCAGGGGGTGGTCGCCGAGGCTGGCCACGATCCCGGCCTGCACGTTCGACGTGGGGCACAGGTCGAGCGTGATGTCCCGCGCCCGAAGCACCTGGAGCAACGGCTCGTCCTCGATCGCCGTCACGCCGTGCGCGACGCGACGCACGCCGAAGTCGAGCACCTCGCGCACGTGCTGGGGATCCTTGACTTCGCCCGCGTGCGCGGTGAGCGCGAGTCCGCCCTCGCGGGCGGTGACGAAAGCGAGCGCGTGTGGCGGCGCCGGCCACGCGGCCTCGTCGCCGGCGAGATCGAAACCGATGATGGGATGGCCGATCTCCCCGGCCGTCCGCGCCAGCGTGACGTTGGCGGCGGGGGCATGGCTGCGCATCGCGGTCACGATCAGCCCGATGAGCGGCATGCTCGGGCCCAGAACGGCGGCGCGCCCGGCGACCGCCGAGGCCACGGCCTCGATCACGGCTCTGACCGAGAGGCCGCGTTCGGTGTGCAGTCGCGGAGCCCACCGGATTTCGGCGTATCGGATGCCATCGGCCAACAGATCCTCGATGAGCTCGGCGGTCACGCGCGCGAGCGCCTCGGTCGTCTGGAGCAGCGCGATCGGCAGGTCAAAGAACTCGAGCAGCGCGGCCTGGTCCCGGCAACGCTCGGGCCCGATCATTCGGGCACGCGCCTGCTCAAGGGTCAGCGGCAGCTCGATGGCCGCCGCGAGCTCGACGGCGGTCTCCGGGCGCATTGACCCGTCAAGGTGCTGGTGCAGCTCTGCCTTGGGAAGGGACCGGAGGTCGTCGACGAGGGCCATGGTGGCATGATAGGCATCCGCGCCGTCCTCGCCCTCGGACTGGTGACGATCGGTCTCGCCACGATACTGGGGCCGGGCTGGCCTGATCCGGGGATCGGGCTGGCTGCGCAGCGCCTGGTGATCGAACGCGCCGTTCGTGCCGATGCCGCGCTCGCTGCCCTCGAGCAGGGTGTGGCGCCCGGCCTCGAGGCGGCGCGTCAGGCAAGCGCGCGGGTCGTGACCGGCGACGAAGGGCCTGGCCCATTGTTTCGCACAGCGGCCGTCTTGCTCACCGATCTCGACGCGAGTGATGTTCGGGACGCCGCCGCCCGTCTGGATGGCGCGCGCCAGGCCGCCATGCCCGGAGCACCCGTGGTCGCGACGCCCGTCGACGCAGGAGAGATTGCCTCGATCGCGGCGCAGCTGCATGGCACCGCAGATGCGGCCGACGCGTTCGTCACGATGCGACGGCGTGCCGAACGGGTCACCGGGACCCTTGATGAGGCGCTCACATTCCTGGAGCGCGGCGAGGCCGACCTTGCGTCCGAGCGCGTCGCTGCGGCCCGTGGTGAGCACGACATCATTGCCGGCTGGGAGGTCGGCCTGCCGACGCTGCCGGTGTGGATCGGGACGGTGGATGCGATGATCGGGGCCATGGAGCGCCTGGTGGCCGCAACGCAGGTGGGAAATCGCGAGGATGCCGCAGCCGCGGCGTCCGATGTTGCCGCCGTGGCCGATGACGCCGCGACGGCCGACCGTGCCCTGCGCATCGCCATCGGCGAAGGGGGGACCTCGATCGCATCCACGCCGCTCGGTCGTCTGGCCGATCTCCTCGGACGGGTGCGCGACGCGCGAGCGGAGATGGCCATGATCCTGCAGACGGCCGGCCGATGACCGACGTGCCCCGTCCGCTGCCCGGCGACGCTCCGGCGGAGCCGGATCCCATGATCGCCCGCACGCTGGCCGAACGCTACCGGATCGACGCCATCGTGGCCCGTGGCGGCATGGCCCGGGTGTACCGTGCCCGCGATGAGCGCCTCGATCGGGACGTGGCGATCAAGGTCCTGGCGCCTCCGTACGCGGATGACCCGACCTTCATCGAGCGATTCCTCGACGAGGGTCGCGCGGCGGCATCGATCTCCCATCCGAGCCTCGTTCACGTCTACGACTCGGGCACCGACGGCGCGGCGCACTTCATCGTCATGGAGCTG
>JACDHU010000246.1 GCA_013820865.1 Chloroflexota bacterium | reverse complement strand
CGCTCGATGTTGCCGGCCACGCCATCGGCAAGTGTTGGTGCGATCGGCATCGGATCAGTCGAGCCGGTCTCGAAATGGGCGTACATCGGCGGTGACGCGGCTGGCTGGACCCCGATCAGTCGCAGCCCGGGCTTGACCGCCTTGGCCCACAGACCGATGCCGGCGATGAGCCCTCCACCCCCGATCGGTACGAGGATGGTGTCAACCTCCGGCCAGTCCTCGAGAATCTCGACGCCGACCGTCGCCTGGCCGGCGATGACGTCCGGGTCGCTGTACGGACCGATGTAGATGGCGTGGCCCGCGTCGTCTCGGCGGCGGGCTTCCGCTTCGGCGTCATCGGTGTCGTTGCCGACGAGCTCCACGGTGATGCGGTTCGTCTCCAGCGCGCGCAGCCGCTCCAGCTTGGCGGGCGATACGGAGCGGCCGACCAGCACGGTGAGGCGCATGTCGTGGCGCATGGCCGCCGTCGCGACGGCGATGCCGTGATTGCCGCTGGATGCTGTGACCAGGGCGGCCTCCGGCCGCGATTCGGCCACCAGAGCGACTCGGTTGTGCGCACCGCGCGTCTTGAAGGCGCCGGTGGGCTGGACCTCCTCGCGCTTCAGCCGCACCTCCGCGGCCCCGCATTCCTGTGCCAGCTCCAGGCTCGGCTCCAGCGGCGTGTGCAGCGCGATCCCGTGGAGCCGTTGCCGGGCGGCGTTGACATCATTGAGGGTAGGCATGCGCGGCATTGCGCCGAGTGTTGCACCGGGCGACACCAAAGTCGAACACGTGGGGGCCGCGTGCATCCGCGAGACCACCCCGATCATGGGCCAATAGTCACGCGAACCCCCTGCCGCGCTGCGTTTGTCCACTGTGTGGGTCACAGATGAGCGTGATGTGCACGCCGGCGTGCCGGTCGTTCGTGGTGGTGTTCGCTGCATGGGACAAACCGCGCGCAGCATCGGTCCCGGGTGAACTTTGACCGATGCAGTGGCCAGGACCGCGATCCGCGGTGTCTGCCGGCATTGACATGGGCCACCATACTGGTCAGGTATGAGAACGATATCAGCGATGGAGCTTCGAAAGCGGCTGGGAGAGACGCTCGATCACGCCGCCGCGGGTGAGCGGATCGTGATCGAGCGCGATCGTAAGCCGATGGCCGTCCTCCTCCCATACTCGGTCGCGGCCATCGAGGATGAGACCGTTGAGCAACGTCTCGAACGCGTTGACGCTGCGTTCGAGTCATTGCGTCGGCTCGGGAAGCGCATCCGCGCGAGCAATCCCGATGGACCCGACGCTGTCACATCCATACGCATGGACCGCGACCACGGTCACACGCAAGACCGGATGGTCGATGAACGCTCCTAGGCCGCTGGTCATCGACGCGTCTGCTGCGCTGGCCGTTGTCCTGAACGAGGACCAGTCGGACGCGGTGCAGCGCGTGGCCATGGCCCGGGTGGCGCAGGGTGCCCGAATCGTGGTCCCGGAGCTCTTCTGGATCGAGATTTCGAACGCGCTCGTGCGTCGGCACCGTCAGCCGTTCGATGTCGTCCTCGAGGCGATCGCAACCCTTGATGGCCTTGGTCTCATCACGGTACAGACCGATCGTGCCGGCGTCCTTGCGGCCACTGCCGCGATGCTCGAGCACGAGCTCAGCGGCTATGACGCGACCTATCTCGCCCTTGCGGAATCGGCCGACGCCGAGTTCCTGACGCTTGACCGTGGATTGGCCGAGGCCGCTGGCGAGCGAGCCGTGCCGCTCGACCGCGGTGAGGTTCGCGAGGCGCATGCGGCCTACCGCCTGAAACCGTGGATCACCTGGAGCGAGGCCGCAAGCTATTTCAAGGCGGTGCGCGAGGTCACGCTCGAAGAGTCTCGACGCTAGGGCCCAGTTGCTCTTCCGGGTGATGCCGGCATTCCCCCGTTGATGCTTCTATGCCGTCAGGGCGGTCAATAGACGTGAAAACGTGTCGCGAGCTGCCGGTTCTGAGCGTGACCGAGCATGATCTGGCCCCATCTGCCGGGCTATTGCCCGCCAGCGCGGCGTATGACCCAACGCGGGTCGCCTTGGCGCCAACTGCCGTGCACACGCGCATGAGGCACAACCATGAGCCGCTCGGCGCCGACCGTCAGGTGGTATCGCGGATCTCGCGCAGGCGCCTGCCGGTGCGCATGAGGGAGCCGAGCCGATCCTCTACGCGGACCCGTTCGACCGGGGTGGCCCAGTGGCGCAGCGTGTAGTCAATCTCGTGCTTGTGGCGGGTCGCCGTCGCGAACAGGTCCTCGACACGCGTGCGCACGGCTGCATCCGGTCCAGCCGCCACGATGGCGTGGTGCGAGTCGAGGATGTCGAGGAAGTACGACGTCGCCAGGCGATCCAGGTCGCGCGACGCATCGCGTTCCCACGGCTCCGGCGGCCCCCCGAATCCAAACCTGCGCCACTCGCGCGACTGCACCTGTTGCATCGATCCCTTTCATCTGATGAGCGACGAGTTCTGACACTGATGAGCCTACGGCCACCCATGCTCGCCCGACGAGTGACCGTTCCGGCCATTGGCGGCCTTACCAATGGATGGCGCGAACCACACCTGACCGATGCGGACCATCGGCCACCGCTGCATCTCACGTTTGCTGGCCATTCGACGTTGGACCATCACCATGAGCCGATGACTCCGAGCACCACCTCCACAACCTGGGCACGGCGCGGGTCATCGGCGGCATCGGCCTCGTCAATATGCGATATGGGTTGCGCCTCCCATCCCGGCGTCAGGCGTCACCGATCATGCCGGACCATCGCTGACGCTGGTTTGTGGGGAGTCGCGAGGCTCGGGTACAATCGGCGCCGCGAGTGAGCGTTCCGCGCCTCACCTGTTGGGGAGTGGCCAAGCGGTAAGGCGCCTGATTCTGGATCAGGAGACCGAAGGTTCGAATCCTTCCTCCCCAGCCACATTTCATCCTCAGAACGCCTGCAGGCAGAGGTCGGCGGTTCCGTCAGCCTGGGCGGAGCCGGAGGCGGCGGAGGAGCTGCGCATTGGCGGCGACGACGATGGTTGACAGGCTCATGGCCACGGCACCGATGCTCATTGGCAGGATGAAGCCGATGGGTGCCAGGACGCCGGCGGCGACCGGGATGGCCAGCGCGTTGTAGCCGGTCGCCCAGGCCAGGTTCTGGACCATCTTGCGGTAGGTCGCTCGCGACAGCTCGATGGCGCCGGCCACATCGCGCGGATCGCTACGAACCAGGACGATCCCCGCCGACTCGACGGCCACGTCGGTGCCTGCGCCGATGGCGATTCCGACATCCGCCTGTGCCAGCGCCGGGGCATCGTTGACACCGTCGCCCACCATCGCCACACGAGCACCGCC
>JACDHU010000245.1 GCA_013820865.1 Chloroflexota bacterium | reverse complement strand
CGCCTGCATTCTCGACAGCATTGAACTCCGCAACCGTGGTCACCTCGTCACAGAGGTGCTTCATGATCGAGACCTGGACGGTCTCGGCCTGTGCAGCCGCCAACTGGCCGCGGAGGGCGCCGGCAGGGAAGTCTGCGTTGTGCAGGTTGACGTAGTAGTTCTCCGGGTTGGCCTCGATCTCGGCAACCAGACCCGCGTCGGCGGTCACGCATCCGCTGATCGGGAAGTCGGCTTCCGGATCGGTGAAGAGCGCAACCACGACGGGACCAGCCTCACCTTCCGGGGCTTCGTGGATGTGGGCGGCCGTGATCGGCAGAGTCACATCTGCGCCATCGAGGTCGAAGCAGATCTCGTCCGTGTCGGTGACGACATCAATGACCGCGGTCCCGGTGCCGTCTCCACCACACTCGGTCGCGACGTCGCACACTTCAGCGGCGCCCGAGATCTCAATGTCGAATGTGGTGTCGGCCGAAACCGGCGCAACGGTTAAGAGGGCCATCGACATCGCGATGAGGATGGCTCCCATGAATACGGGGATCATGCGTGGGATCGCCATTGAACGTTGCATATAGGGGATCTCCTGTTCTGTTGATTGGGCGTCTGCGCCGCCATTGTAGCCCCGCAAGAAGTGGGCCCGCATCGGTGGCGCGCTGGTCCTCCCGAAGTCAGCCGATGGTCATGCTGGAGTCCCACTCCTCGAGAGCCTTGCGGATATCGGCCAGGAAGAAGCCGACCTGGGCGCCGTCCAGCACGCGGTGGTCGAACGAGCAGGTCATGTTCATCATGTGCCGCACGGCGATGACGTCAGCGTCGTCGACCTCCATGACCCGGGCGCGCTTGACGATCGCCTCCATCGACAGGATGGCGACCTCCGGCGCGTTGACGATCGGCATCGACGTGACCGATCCGAACCAGCCAGTGTTATTGACCGTGAATGTTCCGCCGGTCAGCTCGTCCAGGCGCAGCTTGCCCGCGTTGGCGCGCGATGAGATGTCACGGATGCGGCCGTTCACGCCGCTGATGCTCAGCTGATCCGCGTTGGCGATGACCGGCACGATCAGCCCGTTGTCAACCGCGACCGCGATGCCGATGTTCATGGCCTGCTTGAGGATGATCTTGTCATCGGCGAATTGGCTGTTGAGGTTCGGGTGCTTGCGCAGGGTCTCGGTCACTGCCTTGACGACGACCGCAACGTAGCTCAGCGACGCGCCTTCGCGAGCCTTGAAGGCCGTGTTGTTGGCCTCGCGCCACTTAACCACGCTGGTCATGTCGACTTCGATCACGGTGTAGGCGTGCGGGACCGTCTGCTTGACCTGCGTCATCTTTTTCGCGATGCCCTTGCGCATCTGCGACAGCGGAACTTCGGTGTCCCCACCGGACGCGCTCGGGACCGATGCTGGCGCCGGGCTGGCCGTCGGACTGGACGTCGGAGTGGCGGCCTGCGGCTTTGCCTCCGGGTGTGACGGGGCCGATGGTTGCTGCGCGGCAGGTTCGGCGACAGGTTCGGCGACAGGTTCGGCGGCAGGGCCGTTCTCGATGAAGGCGAGGACGTCATCGCGGGTGACGCGACCGCCCGCACCGCTGCCCTTCAAGCCGGCAACGTCGATGTCATGCTCGCGGACGAGGCGTCGCACGGCTGGGGTCATGCGGGCCGTTCCATCGCCACCGCTCTCGGCGTCGGCATCGGGCTCGGCCTCGGCCGGTTCGGCGGCGGACTGCGGCGCGGGCTGCTCCTTCGCTTCGGGCGCCGCTTCCGGTGCCGGCTCCTCGGCGGCTGGTGCCTCTTCCTGTTGCGCAACCGCCTGCTGGCCGGCATCGGCCGTTGTTTCGGGCTGAGCGGGCTCCTCCGCCGCAGGTTCCTCGGATGCCGCGCCGGCGCCATCGGCGTCAATCTCCGCGACGGGCGTACCGACCGCGACGGTCTCGCCATCGGGCACGAGGATCTTCGACACGGTGCCGGCGATCTCGGCGGGCACCTCGGCGTTGACCTTGTCCGTCACGACCTCGAACAGCGGGTCGTACTGCTCGACGGTGTCACCTTCCTTGACGAGCCAGCGCTCGATGGTGCCTTCGGTGACCGATTCGCCCAGCTGGGGCATCTTGATGGTGGTTGCCATGCGTTACGCCTTCCTTACGGTCGCGTCGCGACGGTTTGTGTCCTGTGATGGTGATCGTGCCAGTTTGTCAGATACCAATGACGGTCGGCTTACGCGGCCTCGCAGGGCCTTGCATGGGATGGTTGTGTTCCGGTTGAGCGTGCGATCACATCCCGCCACGATCGCAACGGCTGTTCGGCCGGTCTAAGCCGACGGTCGTTGGTACGTGGCGAAATTGCGGCCGAGGGCCGAAATTGCGGCCGAGGGCTGTGTGCGGCGAATCGGCTCATCGGTCAGTAGGCGGCCAGCGTTCGCGCCGCGTCCACGATGCGCGCGGGACCGATCATGTACCAATCCTCGAGGGAGTGGTGGTAGGGCACGCCGGGGACCTCGGGTCCCGCCAGGCGGGTGACCGGGCCATCGAGGTGCTCGAACGCCTTCTCGCTGATCTCGGCGGCGATCTCGGCGCCGAATCCGCCGAAGCGGTTGGCTTCATGGACCACCAGCGCCTTGCCGGTCTTGGTGACGGAACCAAGGATCGCGTCGACATCGAGCGGACGCAGGGTGCGCAGGTCGACGACCTCGGCCTCGATGCCGTCCTCGCGGGCAAGGGTCTCCGCCGCTTCGAGCGCGCAGGTGCGCATGAATCCGTAGCAGAAGATCGAAAGGTGCTTGCCGGGACGTGCCACGATCGCCTTGCCGATGGGGACCACCGTATCGCCGTCCGGCACCTCCGCCTTGAACAGCCGATACGTCTTCTTGTGTTCGAAGAACATCACCGGATCTGGATCGCGGATGGCTGCCTTGAGCAGGCCCTTGGCGTCGGCTGGCGTACCGGGCGCCACCACCTTGAGCCCGACGGTGTGGGTGAAGTACGCCTCGTTCGACTGCGAGTGGTAGAGCGCGCCGTGGACGCCGCCGCCATACGGCATGCGGATCACCATGGGGGCGCTGAACGTGCCGTTCGAGCGGTAGTGGAGGCGGCTGATCTCGGACACGATCTGGTTGAAGGCGGGATACACGAAGTCGGCGAACTGCATCTCCGCCACCGGCCGCAGGCCGTACACGGCAGCTCCCATGGCGGCACCGGCGATCATGCCCTCGGTCAGCGGTGTGTCGAGCACGCGCTTATCACCGTACTTGGCCCAGAGTCCTTCGGTGGCGCCGAAGACGCCGCCCTTCTTGCCCACATCTTCGCCGAGGATCATGACGCGTTCGTCGCGCTCCATCTCCTCGTCCATGGCGATGCGAAT
>JACDHU010000033.1 GCA_013820865.1 Chloroflexota bacterium | reverse complement strand
GAACATCCGCAAGATGTTCATGGCCATGGCCGAGGATGTCCGGGTCGTCATCATCAAGCTCGCGGATCGGCTCCACAACATGCGCACTCTCCAGCACCTGCCGACCGATAAACAGCAGCGCATCGCCCGCCAGACGATAGAGATCTACGCACCACTCGCGCATCGGCTGGGCATGTGGCAGATCAAGTGGGAGCTCGAGGATCTCGCCTTCAAGTACACCGAGCCCGATAAGTACCGCCAACTGGTCGAGATGCTCACGGATCGCCGTCGGGTACGCGAGAGCTTCGTCAACAAGAGCATCGGCATCCTGCGCAAGGAGCTCGGCAAGGTGAACATTGCGGCCGAGATCAGCGGTCGCCCGAAGCACCTGTACTCGATCTATCGAAAGATGGAGCGCAAGGGCTCGGAGTTCACCGAGATCTACGACCTGCATGCCATCCGCGTGCTGGTGGACGACATCAAGGACTGCTATGCGGCCCTCGGCGTCGTCCATTCGCTGTGGCGACCGGTTCCGGGTCAGTTCGACGACTACATCGCCATGCCGAAGGCGAACATGTACCAGAGCTTGCACACCGCGGTCATCGGTCCGGAGGCAAAGCCGCTGGAGGTCCAGATCCGGACCTACCAGATGCACGAGATCTCCGAGGCCGGTATCGCGGCCCACTGGCGATACAAGGAAGGATCGAAGAACGACCGGCGATATGACGAGAAGCTCGCCTGGGTCCGCCAGCTCATGGACTGGCAGCGCGAGGTCGTGGATCCGACCGAATTCGTCGAGGGCCTCAAGCTCGAAGTCTTCCAGGACCAGGTCTTCGTCTTCACCCCCAAGGGCGATGTCAAGGACCTCCCGCGCGATGCCACGCCGCTCGACTTCGCCTACCGCATCCATACCGATGTCGGCCATCGCACCATCGGCGCGAAGGTCAACAACCGGCTGGTGCCCCTTGACTACCGGCTGCGCAATGGCGACATCGTCGAGGTCGTGACCACCAAGGCGGCGCACGGGCCGTCGCGCGACTGGCTGAATATCGTTCAGACCTCGCATGCGCGGGAGAAGATCCGCGCCTGGTTCAAGCACCAGCAGCGGGACGAGAACATCATCCAGGGCAAGGAGCTGCTGGACCGCGAGCTGCGGCGCCTCGCGCACGAGACGCTCGCGTCAATTGATGGCACGAAGCTGATCGAGCTGGCCGCGCAGTATAAGTACCGCGAGCTCGACGACTTCTATGCCGCCATCGGCTACGGCGCCGTGTCGTCTGCCTCCGTCGTCAGCAAGCTCGAGATCCACGACGACGCCGCCATCACCCTGCCCGAGCAAGCGCCGCCGGCCGCGCCGTCGACCACCGGCGTCAAGGTCAAGGGCGTCGGCGACCTGCTCGTGCGGTTTGCGAAGTGCTGCTCGCCGATTCCCGGTGATGACATCACCGGATACGTGACGCGCGGGAAGGGAGTGACCGTGCACCGCGCGTCGTGCCCATCGGTCCTGTCAGAGCGGGACATTGAGCGGCTCATTGACGTGGAATGGGAGCTGGCCGCCCAGCACACCTATCCGATCACGGTGCGCATCACCGCGCTCGATCGTGCAGGGCTGCTCAACGAGGTCACCAACGTCGTGGCGGAGTACAAGGTCAACATCGTGGCTGCCGCGGTCGCCACGCATCCCGATGGGACCGCTGTCATCACCGCCACCTTCAAGGTCGACTCGCTCCAGCAGCTCGCCAAGGTGCTGACCAAGATCGAGCGCCTGCGCGACGTCACCAGCGTCACCCGCGAGGCGCGTTGAGACGGGACGGAAATGTCCGTCCGGCCGAGATTCACCGACTTGTTGTCAGATGGCACCACCAGTGCCGTTGGGTGGACGCTATGGCCTTGGTTCGTCAGACGACACGGCAGGGGTGGCATTTGCGCCGTAATGTGGACTAGCGGGCATCATCGCGGGCTGATCTTGCGGTCGAGTCATGGCTAATGGCACCACAGGTGCCACCTGACAACAAATCGGCACGCCTGACGCCCGCACCGCGCGCTACCGTGCTTCCGAGGCCGATACACTGCGGACATGCCCCGACAGATCAGTGCGCCGCGCGGCACCCGAGACCTGCTTCCCGAAGACGGACCGGCCTGGGAGCGCGTTGAGTCAGTTGCGCGCGACCTGAGCCGCCGGTATGCATTCGAGCGCATCGAGGTGCCGCTCTTCGAGCGCGCCGAGCTCTTCGCCCGCGGCCTGGGCGAGTCGAGCGACGCCGTCGAGAAGGAGATGTTCCGGGTCTCGGGCGCTCGCGGCAGCGATGAGGAGCGCGCCGCGTGGGCGCTGCGTCCAGAGCCGACCGCCGGCATCGTGCGCTCGTTCATCGAGAACGGTATGCACGTGCGTCCCGGCCCTCTGCGCCTGACCATGATCGGCCCGATGTTCCGCTACGACCGACCGCAGGCCGGCCGCTACCGGCAGTTCACGCAATGGGACGTCGAGGTGCTCGGCGACGCCGGCCCGGCCGTCGATGCCGAGCTCATCGAGCTCGGCCAGCGTTTCTACGGTGAGCTCGGACTGACCGATGTGGTGGCTCACGTGAACTCCATCGGCGATGCGGCGTGCCGGCCGGCCTATCGCCAGGCACTGGTCGACTACTTCGGCGCTCACCTCGACCGCCTGACCGATGACTCACGCCGCCGCCTCGAGATCAACCCGCTGCGTGTCCTCGACGACAAGCACCTGGCCGGCGACCTGGTGGACGGAGCGCCACGCAGCACGGACCATTTGTGCGACGAGTGTCGCACCCACTTGCGGGGTGTCCTGGACCTGCTCGATGCGCTCGGCGTCCGGCATGTCGTCGACCACCGACTGGTGCGTGGTTTGGACTATTACACGCGCACGGCCTTCGAGTTCGCGATTGCGGGCCACGAGGGTCAGCAGCAGGCCCTCGGGGGCGGCGGCCGCTATGACGGACTGGTGGAACTCCTCGGCGGACGGGCGACGCCGGGCATCGGCTTCGGCATCGGCCTTGATCGGACCGTGCTGGCCATGGCCGAGCAGGAGGTGGCGCTGCCATCCTCCGCACCGCTGGTAGCGGTTGTCGGAAGCGGCGACGACCACGCTGACCGGTTGCGCATCGCCGCAACACTGCGCGCGGCCGGACTTGCCATTCGCCCGGACGGGAGCACCCGAAAGCTCGGCAAGCAGCTCGAGTCGGCGGTGAAGGCGGGCGCGACGTGGGCGGTGATCATCGGCGCCGAAGTCGCCGATGAGCAGGTGGCTCTCAAAAACCTCGCGACCGGCGAGCAGTCGAACGTGGCGGTTGATCTGGTGGCGGCCTCAATCAACGGATAGCCGTGGCCGATCGGCTACCATGGCCGCTCCCATGAGCACCTCCTTCCGTACCCATACCTGCGGCGAGCTCCGAGCGGCGCACGCCGCCGAGCGGGTGACCCTGTCCGGATGGGTGCATCGGCGCCGGGATCACGGCAACCTGGCCTTCTTCGACCTGCGTGATCGCCATGGGATCACGCAGATCGTCACCAACGCGGATCAAGCCGCCGATGCTCATGCGGCTGCCGAGCCAACCCGCAACGAGTGGGTCGTCCAGGTCGAAGGCGTCGTGCGCGCGCGACCCGAAGGGACCATCAACACCGAGCTGGCCAGCGGCGAGATCGAGGTCGCGGTGGATCGGTTCACCGTGCTCAATCCGTCGAAGGTGCCGCCGTTCTATATCAACGAGGAGCAGGCCGGCCTGGACGAGAGCCTGCGCCTGAAGCATCGGTATCTCGACCTGCGCCGTCCGGCGCTCCAGGAGCGCATCCTCCTGCGCGCCAGGCTGAGCGGTGCCATCCGTAGGACGCTCGAGGCAGAAGGATTCGCCGATATCGAGACGCCGACCCTCATCCGCTCGACGCCGGAGGGAGCTCGCGACTTCGTGGTGCCAAGCCGCCAGCAGCCGGGGACGTTCTACGCGCTGCCGCAGAGCCCGCAGCAGCTCAAGCAACTGCTCATGGTTGCCGGCTACGACCGCTACTACCAGCTCGCCCGCTGCTACCGCGACGAGGACTCGCGCGGCGATCGGCAGCCGGAGTTCACCCAGCTCGACCTCGAGATGAGCTTCGTCGCCGAAGCCGATGTGATGGCCATGGTCGAGCGTGTGGCGCTGGCCGTCAGCCGCGAAGTCGTTCCCGATCGACCGATCCTGCACGACCCGATCCCGCGTCTGACGTATGACGAGGCAATGGCGCGCTATGGCTCCGATAAGCCCGATATCCGCTTCGGCATGGAGCTGGTCGAGCTCAACGATGTCGTGCGCGACGTGGACTTTCGGGTGTTTGCCGAGCCGATCACCTCCGGCGGCGCGGTCTTCGCCATCTCCGTCCCGGGCTGCGGGGATTACTCGCGCAAGCAGCTCGACGAGCTGATCGACCTCGCCAAGCGCCACGGCGCCAAGGGGCTTGTCCACCTCTCCGTTGACGCCGACGGCGCGCTGCATGGCCCGGCTGCCAAGTTCCTTGCCGCCCACGAGGCGGAGCTGCTGGGCGCGACCGGTGCGTCAGCGGGAGACCTGGTGCTCATCGTCGCCGATGCCGACCGAGTCGCCGCGGCCGAGGCCGTCGGCCACATTCGCCTCGAGATGGGGGAGCGGCTGGGCCTGCGCGATCCGTCGGTCCTGGCGTACGTCTGGGTTCATCGCTTCCCGATGTTCACCTGGGACGCCGACGGCCAGCGCTGGGACGCGACGCACAACCCATTCAGCGCGCCCGTGCCCGAAGATGTCGAGCGCATGGAGTCCGATCCGGGCGGCCTTCGCGCGCAGCAATACGATCTGGCGCTCAACGGCTGGGAGCTTGGCGGGGGATCGGTCCGCATTCATCAGCGCCCGTTGCTGGAGCGCGCCTTCGCGCTCATGGGCCACAGCGTGGCCGGCATGCGCGAGGAGTTCGGCGCCCTGCTGGATGCGTTGGAGTACGGCGCACCGCCACACGGCGGGATCGCCATCGGGATCGACCGATGGGCCGCTCTTTTCGCAGATGCCGAGAACATCCGCGAGGTCATGGCATTCCCGAAGACGCAGTCCGGCACCGACCTCATGATGGATGCCCCCTCCTCGATCGCCGTGAGCCAGCTCGACGAGCTCCGCCTCCGGATCGTCGAGGACGACTGAGCCGGTGGCGCGGTTCGGCCTCCACGGCTCACTTCTCGCAGCGCCGGGTCAGCGCGGGGCACTGGTCGCTCACATGCTGGAGGCAGCGAGCCTGATGAAGGATGCCCCCGGCTGCGAACTCTATCTCGTCAGCACATCGGAGGCCGATGACGATGCGGTCTGGATCACGGAGGTCTGGCGGGGTGAGGCCGATCACGACGCTTCGCTGTCACTGCCGGGCGTACAGGGGCTGATTGAACGCGCTCGGCCGATCATCGCCGGCATGGGCGAATTCGTCAGGCTCGTCCCTCAGAGCGCACCGTGACGCTTCAAGTGTCCGCCGCGAGGTAACTCCCATCGGCGTCGTGTGTCTCGCGGCCGGTCAGGGCCGGATTGAACACGCAGACCAGGCGCAGCGGCGAGATGACCCGGATCGTGTGGCGGTCATGCTCGGGCGAATAGACCGAGCCGGGACCGAGTGTGTGCACCGTGCCGGTGTCGCGCTCGGTGATCTCGGCTTTGCCCTCGATGACGAAGCACGCCTCGTCATGATGCTTGTACCAGAGGTTCATCTCCGCGCCACCGTCGACCGTCGTCTCGGACAGTGAGAATCCGAGCCCATCGTCGCGGACGAGCAGGCGTCGGGCTCGCCAGCCGTCGCCGCGCACGTCGCGCTCCGTATCGGTGATCTCATCCAGCGTGCGAACGATCATCGTCGTCTCCCGTGCCGTGTAACCAAAGAAGTCGCCATTTTCCACTCACAGTGCCGTTATGCGGCCGATGCGGCGATGCGGCCGAAATTGGGTGGTGCTGAGCGTGAGCATGGCGTCCTTTTTCCCCTTCGCGCCGCCTAACGCCACCCACAGTGGAATGTGACAACTTTGACACGCATGATGCCACCCGGCGGCCTTCGAGCCGATATTGCCATCTTCCACTGACCGTGGCGGCGGATTCGAGCGTGAGACGCAGCCACGACTGGGCGCGGGTATCATCGGTCCATGGCGATCTACCTTGATCATGCAGCCACCAGCCCGCTGCGTCCCGAGGTGCTCGAGGCCATGCTCCCGTACCTGGCGGAGCATCACGGCAACCCGTCGAGCATCCACGCATCGGGTCGTCGTGCCCGCCAGGGCCTGGACGAGTCACGCGAGATCATCGCTCAGCTCATCGGCGCCAAGCCGCGCGAGATCGTCTTCACGGCGGGCGGTACGGAGGCCGACAACCTGGCAATCAAGGGCGTGGCCTGGGCCGCCAGCGCGAAGGGCCGTCACGTCATCACCAGCAGCGTCGAGCACAAGGCCGTGATGAATACCTGCGCCATCCTCTCTCGCCAGGGCTTCCAGATCACCTACCTGCCGGTGGACCGATACGGCCGGGTCGACCCGGCCGAGCTGGAGGCCGCCATCACCGAGCGCACGACCCTCGTCAGCATCATGGCCGCCAACAACGAGGTTGGAACGCTCCAGCCGGTGGCCGAGATCGGCGCCATCTGCCGAGAACGCAAGGTGGTCTTCCATACCGATGCGGTCCAGGCCGCCGCATTCGGTCCGCCGGCGCCCGACGCCTGGCAGGCCACGCTGATCAGCCTGTCGGCGCACAAGCTGGGAGGACCGAAGGGCATCGGCGCGTTGTACGTGCGCCAGGGAACCCCGATGGTCGCGCAGACCAACGGTGGCGCGCAGGAGCGCCAGCGTCGTGCGGGGACTGAGAACGTGGCTGCCGCCGTCGGCTTCGCGGCCGCCATGCAGCTCGCCTACGGGGAATCTCCGCCCAATGCCCTCCGCGATTGGCTGCTGGACGCACTGGCTGCGCTTCCGGGCGTCGCGGTGACGGGCCATCCCACCGAACGGCTGGCGAACAGCGCGTCGGTCGTCATCGATGGCATCGAGGGCGGTGACCTGGTCGCCGCACTGGATCTCGAGGGCGTGGAGGCCAGCACTGGCAGTGCCTGCACCACCGGCAGCGTTGAACCGTCGCACGTGCTCCTGGCCATCGGCATCGACGAGGCGCGCGCACACGGGTCGCTGCGCCTGACCCTGGGCCGTGGGACAACCCAGGCCGACCTCGATCGAACCGTCGCGATTGTCGAGGCCTGCGTCGAGCGCCTGCGCGCATCGGCTCCAAGCATGGTGGGAAGCGCATGAGCCGGATCGTGGCCGCCATGAGCGGTGGGGTGGACTCGTCAGTCGCTGCGGCGCTGCTGGCGCAGGAGGCGACCCAGGACGAGATCATCGGCGTGTGGATGCGCACCCATGGGGACATGCCGGAAGGCCTCGAGCTCAGCCGTTCATGCTGCTCGCCGGACGCCGCCGACGACGCTCGGCGAGTGGCGCAGATCCTTGACATCCCGTTCTTCATCCTCAACGTGGAGAAGGAATTCGGGGCGCGAGTGATCGACGCCTTTGTCGACTCCTACCTCGAGGGCTCCACGCCGAACCCGTGCCAGGCCTGCAACCAGTACATCAAGTTCGACGAGCTCCTTCGACGCGGGCTGGCCGCGTACGGCGCCGATGCGGTGGCCACCGGGCACTACGCGCGCATCGAGCAGCGCGACGGGCGTTGGCGCCTCATGCGTGCCGCCGATGCCGACAAGGATCAGACGTACTTTCTGTGGGTGCTCGACCAGCAGCAGCTCTCGCGAACGCGCTTCCCGCTGGGTGACCTCACGAAGCCAGAAGTTCGCGCAATGGCGGAGCGGTTGACCCTGCCGACGGCACACAAGCCGGAGAGCCAGGAGATCTGCTTCGTGCCGCTTGGCGATTATCGGACCCTGCTGGAGGAGCGCCGCGGCTACGCTGGCGAGCCCGGACCGATCGTCGACGCGGACGGGACGACCGTTGGCACCCACACCGGCTACGCCCATTACACCGTCGGTCAGCGCCACGGCCTGGGAGTCGCGCTGGGCGAGGCGGTGTACGTGCGAGAGGTGCAGCCGGCCACGAACACCGTGGTCATCGGTAGGCGCGCGGAAATCGCGCAGCGAACCTTCACCGTGGATGACGCCAGGTTCACCGCCGGCGACCCGCCGTCTGATCGATTCGACGTGTCCATCCGCATTCGACACCGTGCTCCCGACGTGCCGGCCGAGATCACGATGATCGGTCGCGATCGGTTCGTGGTCGAGACGGCTGAGCCGGTCTGGGCGCCGGCCCCGGGACAGGGCGCGGTGATGTATGACGGCGACGAGTGCCTCGGTGGGGGGCGCATCGTCCGCGCGTCGGGCTGACGCGCCCATGACGCTCGGCCCGTGGCTGGTCTGGGTACCCCTGCTGGCGCTCATCAATCTGCTCGTCTTCGTTGCCATCCGCGGCCGGTGGGGTCGAATTGTCCCGGTGCTCGCGGTCATGGCGGTCATCGGCGTGGTGGTGGGTGACCAGGTTGCGGGCGTCATCGGCATCGAGGTGCTCCGGATCGGTGACATGCACGTGCTGGCCGCATCAGTCGCCGCACAGGTGCTGATGGTCGCCGTGACCCTGTTGGCTGCGTTGGGCCCGATCCGCGTGGAAGACTAGGTCCTCATCCTGGAGATCGTGAGCCATGGACGGGAGCCGACGGTGCGGTTCGGCTCCGCGTTGTGTCATATGCTGTCGTGGCGAGCATTAGTCGCGAGGGCGTGCCGCCAACGGCCGGTTCTGGGCTTGAGCGATCCTGATCTGCCCTCCATCTGCCGGCTAACGCCCCCCGGCACGTCGTATGACCCAACGCGGGTCGCGGTGTGAGCATGTGCCGTCCAGACGGGCTCCGGTGTAGAGTCCGCGGATGGATCTCGCCCTGTCCGTGTTCAATATCGGTGTTGGCGTCGGCGTCGTGGCGGCTGGCGTCGCACTCGTCTATCTCGCCTGGCGGATCACACCGCTGATCACGGAGTCCCGCGCCTTGACCGCGGATCTGCGACGGCTCACACGCATGACCGATACCGAACTGCGCCCGATCCTGACCCACACCCGGGAGCTGACGAGCAACGTGGAGGTGCTGAGCGAGGATGTCGCCGTCAAGCTGGACCGGCTGACCGACCTCATGAACAGCCTCCAGCACAGCCTCGACACCGTCCAGATCACCGCCGCGCCACGACGCGCGGAGCCTCAGTCGGTAGAATCAACCGAAACGCGAGAGGATTTGACGGACGCATGAAGGACACCGGATTCGGCAGCTTCCTGGCCGGCGCGGTCGTTGGCGGACTCATCGGCGCGGCCCTGGGACTGATCCTGGCACCGCAGAGCGGCGAGGAGCTGCGAGAACAGGTCGGCGACTTCGTCGACACCAGGAAGACTGGCTTTGACGATGCGGTCAACGAAGGCCGCGCAGCGGCCGAACAGGCACGTGCGGGGATGGCCGAGGACCCGGCGCTGTAGCGGTCAACGACCCGATACGACCAAGCATGAGAGCCGGGATGATCATCTCCGGCTCTCGTCATGAACGACGATTGGACGCACCGATGCCGCCGCTGAGCGCAGCCGAGATTCGCGAGCAATTCCAGCGCTTCTTCGAGGAGCGCGGGCATGCCCGTGTGCCGTCCGCGCCCATCGTCGCGGTCGACGACCCGACCCTGATGTTCGTGAACTCGGGCATGGTCCCGTTCAAGCGCGTGCTGACCGGCGAGGAGAAGCGCGACTACACGCGGGCCGTGGACGCGCAGCTGTGTCTGCGGGTCGCCGGCAAGCACAACGACTTCGAGGAGGTTGGTCGCACCCCGCGCCACCAGACCCTGTTCGAGATGCTGGGCAACTGGAGCTTCGGCGACTATTTCAAGCGCGAGGCCATCCACTGGCACTGGGAGCTGCTGACCGATGTCTTCGGCATCGCGCCGGAGCGCCTGGCCGCAACCGTCTACACCGATGACGACGAGGCGTATGCCGTCTGGACCGATGAAATCGGCCTCCCACCGGAACGGGTCGTGCGCTGGGGCAACATCGCCGACGGCGACGAGGCGAACTTCTGGCGCATGGGTGAGACCGGTCCGTGCGGGCCGTGCAGCGAGCTGCACTACGATCGCGGGGTAGAGTTGTCGGAGGGCCCGCATTGCATCCCCGATCACTCGGAGACCTGCCCCCGCTGGCTCGAGGTTGGCAACCTGGTGTTCATGCAATACGACCGGGCGGCCGATGGCTCGCTCACGCCGTTGCCGATGCGCAGCGTGGATACGGGCACCGGCCTCGAGCGGCTCGCATCGGTCATCCAGGGGGTCGACTCGAATTATCGGACCGACCTGTTCGTACCGATCATCGAGCGACTGGCGCAGTTCATCGGCCATGATCCCGAGACGGTCGAAAGCGAGCGCTTCAGCTACCAGGTCGTAGCCGATCACTCGCGCGCCATGACGTTTCTCCTCGGGGAGGGCGTGACGCCGTCGAACGACGGGACTGGCTACGTCCTGCGCCGCATCATGCGACGGGCAGTGCGCCATGGACGGCTGCTCGGGATTGATGGAGCCTTCCTGCGCGAGACTTCGGCGGTGGTGATTGACCTCAT
>JACDHU010000244.1 GCA_013820865.1 Chloroflexota bacterium | reverse complement strand
GCGTCGCTCATCGGCCCGATCGTAACAGGCCCGGCAGCGGAGGCCGCGTCGGTTTAGCCTTCATGCATGCAACGCGCTCCGCGCTGGTGGCAGACCGGCGTCATCTATGAGATCTACCCGCGCAGCTTTTCCGACGCGAACGGCGACGGCGTCGGCGACCTCGCCGGAATCGACGGCAGGCTCGACTACCTGGCCTGGCTGGGCGTGGACGCCATCTGGATCGCGCCGTTCTACCCTTCGCCGATGGCCGACTTCGGCTACGACGTGGCCGACTACACCGGTGTCGATTCACTGTTCGGCACGCTCGATGACTTCGACACGCTCCTGGCGGCGGCGCACGAGCGCGGTCTTCGCGTAATCGTCGACTACGTCCCCAATCACACCAGCGACCGGCACCCGTGGTTCATCGAGTCGCGCACGTCACGCGACAACGAGAAGCGCGACTGGTATGTGTGGCGCGACGCCGGACCGAACGGCGAGCTGCCGAACAACTGGATCAGCATGTTCGCCGGACCTTCATGGGAGTGGGACGAAACGCGGCAGCAGTTCTACCTCCACACTTTTCTGAAGGAACAGCCCGACCTGAATTGGCGCAATCCCGCAACGCGCGCCGCCATGTTCGATGTCGCCCGCTGGTGGTTGGACCGCGGGGTCGACGGCTTCCGGATCGACGTGGCACAGATGGTCATGAAGGACCCCGAGCTGCGCGACAACCCGATCAACCCCAAGCCGGACCAGGCGCATCGGCTTGGCTCATGGGACACGCAGATCCACCTCAACGACCTCTCCCATCCGGACATGCACGAGCTGTATCGGTCCTTCCGGAGCGTGCTGGAGTCGTATCCGGGAGACCGGGTGAGCATCGGCGAGCTCCATCATCCCGATTTCGACACGTGGGCGGCCTTCTACGGCGAGCGCCAGGACGAAATTCACGTGCCGTTCAACTTCCACCTCACCTACAGCGCCTGGACGGCCGATGCGGTGCGCGCCGCTGTCGAAGGCGTGCAGAGCGCGCTGCCTCCCGGCGCCTGGGCCAGCTGGGTGCTCGGCAACCACGATCAGCCGCGCTTCGCGTCGCCCCATCGGGCGGGACCGGACCAGGCGAAGGTCGGGATGCTGCTGCTGCTCACGCTGCGAGGAACGCCCACCATCTATTACGGCGAGGAGATCGGCATGGTCGACGTGCCGGTCGCCACCGAAGACTCGCGGGACCCGGTCGAGCGCCGTGAGCCGGGCCGCGGTCGCGATCCGGAGCGTTCACCGATGCAGTGGGACGCCTCGCCGAACGCCGGCTTTGCCGCTTCGGACGCGACGCTCTGGCTGCCGATCGCGGCGGATGCGTCATCCGTCAACGTGGCGAGCCAGTCGGAGGATCCCGCCTCGATCCTGACACTGACGCGACGGCTGATTCGTCTGCGACGCGAGCACCCGGCGCTTCACACCGGCGACTTCGAGCGCTTCGGTCCCACGCCCGACGGAACCTTTGCCTTTCGGCGGGTCTCGGACGAAGGTCGGGTCACGATCGTCCTCAACCTCACCGGCGAGCCTCGTTCCGTCCCGGGCGCGGGCCCGGGTCGCACGCTCATCGGGACGCACGGCGACCGCGACGGCGAGCCGGTGGAGGCGGCGGTCGAGCTGCGTCCGAACGAGGCCGTGATCGTGGAGCACGCTGTGGCCACGTGAGCGGCCATCGCAGTCCGCACGCCCGCCCCGACTCACTGCCGCGGCGGCCCGGCCTCGATCCGTCTGCGGGCCACGGCAGGATCGAATGACTCCCAGTTCGACTCGATCCACCAGGTCGCGCCGGCATCGGCCCATCGACGCGCTTCCGCCATGACGGCTCGTTGATCGTCAATCGGCGTCGTTCCTTCGATCACGATTTCGAAGCCGTCGAGGCTGCGACGCTCTGCCACCCAGTCGCGCATCCGGCCGATCGTCTGCGGGCTGAGCTCGCCCTCACCCACCACGTTCGGCAGCAGTCCGTCGTGGCGGATGGCGCGACCCATCGACCGCGGCGAGGGCCAGGCCCCGACCACCCAGATCGGAATCCGTGGCCGCTGCACGGGGATGGGGCGGAAGGCCATCGGCTCAAAGCTATAGTGCTGGCCGCTGAAGCCGAACGGCTCGCCGGTCCAGAGACCGGTCAGGATGCGGAGGGTCTCGTCCAGCTTCTCGGCGCGCGTGCGCCGGTCGGTCGGCTCACCAACCTTGCCCCAGCCGGAGTCATCCACGGCCCCAAGGCCGACGCACAGCACGAATCGTCCGTTTGAGACGTGGTCCAGCGTCACCGCCTCACGAGCCACCTTCCATGGCCGGCGTCGCGCCAACGGCTGGATGATGGCGCCGATACGCACGCGCTGCGTCGCCATCGCGAAGGCGCTCATGAGGACCCATGGATCGTGGACCTCCATCGAGTCGCCGACGTGGATGCCATCCCACGTGAACACCCCGTCCCAGCCCGCGGCCTCAGCCGTCCGAGCCAGGTCGATCTGCTCGTGCACCGACCCCCCGGTGATGATCACGCCGAACTTCACTGAGCGATGGTATCAATCCGGCTGACTCGGCGACCCCTGGGTTGCGCCGGACGACATGCTCATTCGACGTAGGTCAGTCGACGATCTTGGCCATCACGTGCTTGATGATGGTGTAATCTTCGATCGAGTAGCTGCTCATGTCCTTGCCGTAGCCGGACTGGCCGAACCCGCCGTGTGGCATCTCCGACGCCATGGTGAGGTGGTCGTTGATCCAGACCGTCCCGTAGCGAAGCGCCTTGGCAGCGCGCAGCGCGCGCTTGACGTCCTTCGTCCAGACCGATGCCGCCAATCCGTACGGGACCCCATTGGCCCACGCCAGGCCCTCGGCCTCGTCGCTGAAACGCTGGACGGTCACGACCGGCCCGAAGACTTCGTTCTGCACGATTTCGGCGTCCTGCGCCACGCCGGCCACGACGGACGGCCTGTAGAAGTAGCCCTTCTCGCCGATCGTCTCGCCACCGGCCACGATCTCGGCGCCGTAGCCGCGCGCGCGGTCGATGAACCCGGCCACGCGCTCCTGCTGCGCTCGGCTGACCATCGGTCCCATGTCGAGCTCGGGGTCAGAGGCAGGGTCACCGGTCTTGATCGAGTTGACCGCGGGAATCAGGGCCTCGAGCGCACGCTCGTAGCCGTCGCCCATCACGATGAGCCGCGTGGCGGCGGTGCAGTCCTGACCCGAGTTGAAGTAGGCAGCCAACTTGATCGTCTCGGCCAGGGCGTCCATGTCGGCGTCGTCGTACACGAGGACCGGCGCCTTGCCGCCGAGCTCGAGATGCACGCGTTTCACCGTCTGGGCCGCGGCAGCCGCGATCTCCCTACCGGTGGCGGTATCACCGGTCAGGCTCACCATGTCGACGT
>JACDHU010000243.1 GCA_013820865.1 Chloroflexota bacterium | reverse complement strand
TGACCCCGGGCTCGGCTTCGGGTCGACACCACCACGATCTATCTGGCCAGGCACCGGGCGTTCGACGTTCGAGGCAGGAATTGGCGCGCCCGGAACGGGTTGGGGGGCGTTGACGCCATACACCGCGAAGTACTCGGCGTACAGCTCGTCGGCACCGATCCCGGTCCCGGCCTCCAGGGCTTCCACGTCCGATGCACCATCGCGATAGGCAGCCATGATGCGGGCGATGGCCTCGGTGCCGTATCGGTCGACAATGAGGTCGATCATGGTCGTGCCCTGCGCGTAGGAGAGGCGTCCACCCCGTTCACCGATCGGGAACTGCTCGGTGATCGCGTCGAACGCGAACAGGCCCGCGCCGGATGCCTCGACCTCGACGATCGATCGTTCGTCGACGGCCTCGCGGTTCTCGAGCCATGTGGCGACGCCCTCGTTCAGCCAGCGCGCCGGCTCGTGATACGGGTTGTCGGTGGCATCGAAGAAGACGACGTGGGTCACCTCGTGCACCATGGCCGTCTCGAGGTAGCTTGCCGAACCACCGCCCAGCCACATGAAGATCGTGCGCAACTCGCTGTACGCCGCGGCGCCGGTCCACTCGCGCGCACCGGGTCCGAGAGCCCCGAAGAAGTCGTCGCGCGTCTCATAGACGAAGACGTCGACCGGTCCCGCCAATTGCGTACCCAGGAACTCTTCGGCGCGCTCGACGCCAACGCTGGTGAGCTCGCCGAAGCGTAGCGCCTGTGCCTCGGCACCTCCGTACCAGTGCACGGTCGCCTCGCCCAGCTGGGCTCGCTGCCAATCGAGTCCCTCGCGATCATCCTCATAGCGGACGGTGCCCTCCTCGGAAACTGTCACATCATCGCCATCGGTGGCGCGCCATTGGTAGGTGATGAGAGTATTCGGCGTGACGTAGTCGGACGACGTGTCCCAGACATACGTCGCCGACGATCCCTCGGTCGCCACTGGCACGACGAACGAGGACTCACTCGCGGGAGTGCGGATCAGCAGCTCGAGCCGCTCAGGCGCGCCGCCGGCCAGGTCGACCTCGAACCGGATCTCGACGTCGTAGGTTGAGTCCGCATCCATCGAGCCGAAGCCATCGAAAGCCGCGACGGCGCTGGCGCTCACGCCGCCGATGACCGCCGCCAGGCCGGCCGCCATGACCCCGCGCATCACTCGTCCCACGACACCCTCCCGAAGTCGAGCAGGCCGATGGTCAGGTTGCCGAGCCCGCGGAGGCCATCCGCAACGAGCCACCAGGTCTCGCCATACGCCCATGGGATCACCGGTGCCTGCTCCGACACATACGCCTCCACCGCCGCGTACGCGCCGCCGATTTCGGACTCTCCCGCCGCAGCGGCCGCCTCGAGCAGAGTCTCGAACTCGGGGTCGTGCCAATCCCCGAAGTTGCTGGCGGCTCCCGGTTCCAGGAGCAGGCCGTAGAGGGCGTGGGGTGACGGGTAATCCGCGATCCAGTTGACGGTAAAGATCTGTGGCGGCCGCGTATCGAGCAGATCAAGGAAGTTCCCGAAGCTCATGGTCTCGACGGCCATATCGACTCCCAATTCTTCGCGCCACACGGCCACCGCAGGTTCGACGCCGAGGCCGCTGCCATTTACCACGATCGTGCCGAGATCGGCCCGAACCTCGTATCCCGCATCGTCGAGCAGATCGCGAGCCTCCTCGGGATCGGCGCCGAGATTGGGGCTGAAGCCATCGGGCCAGATAGCGGGAGGCACGATGCTGCCGGCCGCCTGCGAGGATGCCCCTTCGGCAAGCGGCACGAGGCGTTCGCGATCGAGTGCCAGCGCGAAGGCTCGCCGCACCCGTGGGTCATCGAACGGTGGCTGGGTCGTGTCGAAACCGAAGTAGCTGATCGTCAGGGGCTCGGCCGCGTGAAGGCGCGGGCCAAGGTCCGCGTCGTACGCGATCCACGTGGCATCCCAGCCGGGCACGCCAGCCAGGTCGACCTCACCGGCCGCAAAGGCGGCGGTGGCGCCGCCGTCGATGGAGCCCACCCACCGAATCTCATCGATCGGCGGGGCGCCGGCGACGTACCGGTCATTCGCGCGCAGGACGAGATCGGCCCCATCCGTTGCGTCGGCCACGTACGGTCCGCTGCCGACGAAGGCGTCGAGTGTCTGCCAACCCTGCGTCGCATCCGCGGCGCGCGGCACAACGAAGGTGGCCGGCGTTGCCACGATCTCCAGGAAGTACGACGCGGGGTAACGAAGCTCGACGATCAGCGTCGTGTCGTCGACCGCCGTGATGCCGACGTCATCGTCGCCGGAGTCCCCCGCCATCCGGTCCGTGGCGCCCACCACCACGCTTAGCACATCGGGCGCGGTTGCCCCGGTGGCCGGATCCAGGAGTCGCAACCATGAACGACGCACATCCTCGGCCGTCAACGCCGATCCATCGCTGAACTCGAGATTCTCCCGGATCGCAAACTGGTAGGTGAGACCGTCGTCACTGATGTTCCAACCGGAGGCAAGCGACGGATAGGGCTCGCCACGCTCGTCCAGGCGCGTCAGTCCCGCATACAGCTGGAGCAGGAGCTGAACGTCGCCAGCATCGGCGATGAAGGCCGGATCAAGGGTGCCGGGCGGTCCCGCCAGGTACCGCAGCGGTGGTCCGGCACCGGCGGTCGGCCCCGCCGACGCGCCGACGGACAGCACGAGCATGCCTGCCGCGACGAACGCGGCCATCCGGGTCAAGCGTCGCATGCGGGCTCCACGACCAGGGCAACCAGGGTGAGGGCTCGGCGCACGGCCGCTAGTATACGGGCGCCGTGCAGCACGTTCATGAACACAAGTTTCGCTCGCAACCCGCCGGTGGTCTGACCCTGCGCCAATTCGTCGAATCGCTTCGACGCTGGACGCCGGAGATGCGCCATCTCATTCAGATTGCGCTCACTCGGACGGAGCTCGAACGCCGCCAGTATCTTCAGCAGTTCCACGCTGGTCATCACGAACGGCAGCCCGGGCCGATGGACTCCTTCATTCGCTGGGCGTACTCGGACCCACGCATCGACGATATTCCGCTGCTGTTGGCGGAGGTCGAGCGTACCGATGCCGAGTACGCGGGCGCCATGGACCATGAGGCCGATGTCCTCGTGCGCGAGCGCGCGCTCGGCAAGACACCTGCGCAACGCGTGGCCGACTATCTCGCGTTACTCGGCATGGAGAACAGCGATCGCGTCCGGTCGGCGATCGCCAGCCTGCTGCCACCGGGCACCGCGGATGCCGACGTCGCGGCCACCATCCGACACATGCGGCGTCGATGGCTGGAACTGTATGGCGACGACCCATTCTTCGGAGAGGATTGAGGTGCGCACCGGACGCCGGACCATGGGCTCACTCCTCGTGGCGTACGGCATCCTCGGGATTGCGCTT
>JACDHU010000242.1 GCA_013820865.1 Chloroflexota bacterium | reverse complement strand
GCCGAAGCCCTGGATGGCGACGCGGGCGCCGTCGACGTCAATTCCCCGTGCGCGCGCAGCGGCACCGATGCAGCGGAGGGCGCCGCGAGCGGTCGCGCTCCGACGTCCGCGGGTGCCGCCGATACCCATTGGCTTGCCGATCACGGATGCGGCCACGGTGTGTCCGCGATGCATGGAGAGCGTATCCATGATCCAGGCCATCGTCTGCGAGCCAGTGTTGACGTCCGGCGACGGGATGTCGCGCTCCGGCCCGAGAAGCGGCCCGATCTCCGTCGCGAATCGGCGGGTGAGTCCCTGTCGCTCGTTCGCGCTCAGCCGGCGCGGGTCGACGCGGACACCGCCGGCAGCGCCGCCGAACGGAATTTTGACCAGCGCCGCCTTCCACGTATTGAGCATGGCCAGCGCCCGCACCTCGTCCAGATCGAGGCTCGGCACGTAGCGGATCCCTCCGCTCACCGGCCCACGATTGACGTTGTGGTGCACGCGGTAGCCCGTGTACACCTCCACGTGTCCGTCGTCGTGAGTGACGGGGAAGTTGACCGCCAGCTCCCGCTTGGGAACTCTGAGGACCCGATGCATTCCCGGATCGAGGTTCAGTCGCTCGGCCGCTTCGTCGAGCTCGGCCTGGGCGTTGGCCCAGATACCGTTCGGTGTCGCCGCGTGCGGCTCGGTGGTTGCCATCGTTCTAGGGTAGTGGGCTGGACGAGGCGAGTGCTTGCCTTACCTGCTCAGCTCGTCAAGTGAGTCATCAGCCGTACGATGGCATCACCAGCCTGGAAGGGGTGGCAAGATGCTCCCATCACGCAGACCGATGCGCCGACGGCTCAACCAGGCACCGATCGACGCGTCCGCACAACCGAAGGAGGATCGCCGATGGCGCCTCGCGTCATGACCGTCGCCGGGCCGATCTCGCCCGACTCACTCGGGTTCACGCTTCCCCACGAGCACACCGGCATCGCGCTTTGGCATATCGATGGGCGTTGGGACTATTGGGAGCTCACGCCCGACGAGGACATCATCGTCGATGAGCTTCGCGACTACCGTCGGCGGGGCGGAGCAACGCTGGTGGATCTCACGCTCGACGGCGTCGGCCGCGATCCGCATCGGCTTCGAAGCCTTGCGGCCAGCACGGGCCTGAACATTGTGATGGGGTGCGGCTGGTATCGAGGGGCGTACTACCCGGCCGAGGTGCTGGTCGATCGCCGGTCGGTTGACGACCTGGCTGCGCAGATCATCGGCGAGTTCGAGAACGGGGAGGGGGAGACCGGCGTTCGGCCCGGCATCATCGGCGAGATCGGGACCGATAAGCCGTGGGTCAGCGCGCTCGAGGAACGCGTGCATCGCGCGGCCGCCCGCGCGTCGGTGGCCACCGGCATGGCGATCACCACCCATGGCGTTCAGTCGGCCGTCGGACTGGCCCAGCTGAAGATCTTGACCGAGGAGGGCGTGGATCCGTCGCGCGTCGTCATCGGCCATGCGGATTCGTATCACCGGCTCGACTTCTATCTCGAGGTGCTGGATGCCGGCGCGAACCTTCAATTCGACTTCCTCGGTCATCGGTTCGGAAGCGAGGAGGCGCTGGAACCGCGCCTGGTCGAGACGATCGTCGAGTTGCTCGAACGCGGGTACGGCTCGCAGCTGCTGCTCAGCCAGGACGTGTGCCACGACCGGCAGCTCAAGGCAAATGGCGGGTTTGGCTACGTGTATCTCCAGCAACGCTTTCTGCCGACGTTGCGCACTGCGGCCGTCGGCGAAGGGGAGATCCGTCAGATGACGGTCGACAACCCCGCGCGGATCCTCACGATCCCGTAGTCATTGCATGGCCGATGTCCGCGATCCGATTGCCGACCTGAAGCGCATCGCGTTCCTGCTGGGGCCGCGCAGGAGCCCGGGTATCGGGTGCGCGCATTCCGGAGTGCCGCCGCGACCATCGCGGAGATTGGCGGCGAGGCGACGAACGCGCGCACCGCTAACGGGACGCTGCGTGAGCTGATTGGCATCGGCGACGTGACGGAGCGCACGATCCTCGAGAGCCTGCGCGGCGAGGAGCCGGTCTACCTGAGGCGGCTCGAGTCCACCGAGGGCCATCCGCTGGACGAGGGCGCGGCGGAGCTTCGAGCCGCGCTGCGCGGGGATTGCCACGCGCACACCGAGGCGTCGGATGGCGGGGCGACGATTCGGGAGATGGCGGAGGCCGCGATCGAGATCGGCCATGAGTACCTGGTCATCACTGATCATTCACCGCGGTTGACCGTGGCCAATGGCCTCTCGCCGCAGCGGCTGCGCGCGCAGTTGGATGAGATCGCGGCACTGAACGCCGAGCTCATCGGCCTGCGAATCCTGACCGGCATCGAGGTCGACATCAACGAGGATGGGTCGCTCGACCAGGCGCCGGACCTCCTCGCGCGCCTGGATGTCGTGGTGGGCAGCGTGCACTCGGCGTTGCGCATGGAGGCCCGCGCGATGACCGTCCGCATGGTCACCGCCCTCGCCGACCCCAATCTCGACATCCTTGGCCACTGCACCGGGCGCATGAAGACCCGCAAGCGGAACCGGCCCGAATCCACCTTCGATGCCGAGATCGTGTTCGCGGCGGCGGCACGTTTCGACAAGGCCATCGAAATCAACTCGCGCCCGGAGCGACTCGATCCGCCGAAGCGCCTGCTGCGCCTGGCGGTGGAGGCCGGCTGTCGCGTGTCAATCGACTCGGACGCGCATGCGCCCGGGCAGCTCTTCTGGCTCGGCAACGGCTGCGAGCGCGCCTTCCTGTGCGGTGTCGCGGCACCGATGATCGTCAACGCCCTGGACGCCGATGATCTCCTGGCCTGGACTGCCTCCCACGGCGTCTGAAGGGCGCGACTCGGCCACGTTACCCGCCACTGGCATGAGTGACCGCCTCGGGGGGTGCGAGATTGTCAGATACCCGGCCGGCGAATAGGACGGCGTGTGCTGGCGCGCGACCTGCATCGGTCCATGGCGGACGCATACTCGTGCGCCCAACAATCCGTATAGGAGAATGAATCACATGTCCGTCGCCAAGGTGACCGAACTTTCCTGCACCTCGACCGAGAGCTTCGAGGATGCCGTGCGCCAGGGGATCGACCGCGCCAGCAAGACCCTGCGTGGCGTAAAGAGTGCCTGGGTCAAGGAGCAGCGCGTCAACGTCCATCATGATGGCGCCATCGAGTTCCAGGCAAACATCCTGGTGACCTTCCTCCTCGAGGACTGACCATCTCAGGGACCGATGCGGCCAGCGCGTTCGCGCCGGCCGTTTAGGTTTCGACGGACTCTTCCGCCAGCCCGATCAGCCCTTCGTTGCGCGTGAACCGCGCGCGGTAGGTCGGGTTGCTCACGCGCTGGCTGATGGTGGCCGCATCGATCGGCTTGCCGCTGCGCGGAG
>JACDHU010000241.1 GCA_013820865.1 Chloroflexota bacterium | reverse complement strand
CGGCCACCTCGTTGGCGCTGCCCTACTTCCAGCGCGCGCACGGCATGACAGAGGGCGATGCGAGCACCACGGTCTTCATCGGCACCGCCATCGTCGGCGTCATGACGGCGCTGTCTGCCCTTCCGGGGGCCCGTCTATCGGACCGATTCGGCCGCAAGCCCGTGATCTGGGTCGCCGCGGTCATCGCCGGCATCGGCCTGGCAGGAGTGGCGTTCGCGCCGAACACGACCTTCGCTATCGCCGCGTTCGTGCCGTTCGGGATCGGGATGGGTGCTTTCCTGTCGGTCGACTGGGCGCTCATGACCGATGTCATCCCGAAGGACACCTCCGGGCGCTACATGGGCATCCTCAACGCGGGCACGGCCATGGCGGAACCGGTCTACCTGATCATCGCGGGACCGCTTGCACTGGACCTGCTCGGACGTCTCATCGGCGAGTCGTCGGGCGCGCGCTCGACCATGCTCGTCGGCGTCGTATTCCTGGTCGGCGCGGCCCTGGCCCTCACGCGCGTCGACGCCCGCCGGCGCGAGATTTCCGAGCCAGACCATGCCGCCTGACCCCACGGCCACTGGCCCACGCGAGCCCAGCGTCTCGGTCACGCCGCGCTATCGGCTCATGTGGGTGCTGGTGCGGTTCGTCATCCGCACCCTGTTCGCCGTGCAAGTGAACGGGCTCGAACATTGGCCGAAGCCGCCCTTCCAGATCGTGGCAAACCATCACAACGGCTTCGATCCGCTGCTCGTCATCAGCGTTACGCCATTGGAACCACGCATCACCTGGTTCGGCCCGAGGGAGGCCGACTTCAGCCACGGCTTCAAGAACCGGATCATGCGCTTCTTCGGCGGGATGATCCCGTACAGCCCGGAGAAGACGACGCTGACCAGTGCCGTGCGCGCAGTCCGCCGCGTCTTCGAGGCCGATGGCGTGCTCGGCATCTTCGCCGAAGGTCGTATCGGCTTCCGAGAGAGCGAGCTGCTGCCGTTCGAGGATGGCGCCGCCGCCTTTGCCGTGTCCTCCGGCGTTCCCGTGCTGCCCTGCGTCATCGTGGGCTCCACAGATCTATGGTTCCGACGTCGGATCGAAGTCCGCTTCGGACCAGCCATCGATACCGATGCCGTCCGCGGTCGTGCCGCTCGCGAGGAGCTGTTCGCCCGCATCCGCGCCGCGGTGGCCGCATTGCTGCCGGAGAGCGAACCGCGAGTGCCCCGTCGCCGTCCGTTGTCCTTCCTGACGGACATGCTCAATGGCGCCGATGACATCGCCCGCCGGCGCGAGGAGCGGTAGCATCGGTCCAGCATGCTTCCTGTCATCTGGACCCTGTTCGCCGTGCTCGCCGTGGGCGGTTTCATCATGATCGCCGCCTACTGGCTCGACGTGCAGGAGCGACCGGACCTGAGCGTGCCTGCCCGCATCGGCTGGTCGGCGGCGGTGCTGCTCTTCCCACTCTCAATCCCGGCCTACGCCTTCGCCGGGGGTCCCGGCTGGCCGACCTTCCTGCGCCTCGCGAGCCTGGTTCCGGCGGCCGCGCTGATCCTCTTCTTCGGCTTTGTCTTCGGCGCCTTCTCCTGACATCGGTCTGCTGATCAACTGCATGGGCCAATCGTCACTCGAATGGCCCGACGCGCTGCGTTTGTGCCCTGCATGGGTCACAGATGAGCGTGATCGGCGCGCCGAGGTGAAGCTCGTGCGCGAGGGTGTTCACTCTACGGGCCAAACCGCACGCAGCATCCGTCCCGCGTGACAATCGACCCACATAGCGGACGGCCACTGCATCCGCGTACCATGCGCACATGACCAGCCAGACCGATACTTCCGCCGCCACCGACGCCGCCATCGCCTACCTTCGCGAGCATGACGCCGAACATCTCGCACAGCTGGACGAGTTCCTGCGCATCGAGAGCGTGTCCGCCGATCCCGCGCGCAACGACGACGTCCGCCGCGCCGCGCACTGGATCGTCGACGAACTCACAAGCCTGGGGATCGAGAAGGCCACCATCCACGAGACGAGCGGGCACCCAATCGTCACCGCTGAGTGGGTGCACGCCGGCGGAGACGCGCCAACGGTGCTGGTCTACTGCCACTACGACGTGCAGCCCGCCGACCCGCTGGACGAGTGGATCCGTCCCCCGTTCGACCCCCGCCACGAGGACGAGCGCGTCTATGCGCGCGGCGCCGGCGACGACAAGGGACAACTGTTCATGCACCTCAAAGCGGTCGAGGCATGGATGAAGACGGCTGACGGGCTGCCGCTCAACCTGCGCTTCTTCTTCGAGGGTGACGAGGAGGTCGGCTCGGAGCCGGTCGAACAGTTCATCACCGACCATGCGGACCTGCTGCGCGCCGACGTCTGCGTCGTGTCCGACGGCGACACCTTCGACGACGACGGCACGCCGGCCATCGGCTACGGCCTGCGCGGGATCGGGTACTGGGAGGTCAAGGTCCAGGGCCCGCGCCAGGATGTGCACTCCGGTCAGTACGGCGGCGGGATCGACAATCCGGCCAACGTCCTCGTCCGCATGCTCGCCTCGCTCGTTGACGGGGACGGCCGCTTCACGGTCCCCGGCTTCTACGACAAGGTCCGCGACCTGACCGATGAGGAGCACGCCGCCTACGCGGCGCTTCCCTTCGACGAAGCTTCATGGGCCGATGAGACCGGCGTCCCTGCCGCGATGGAGGGAGAGCGCGACCACCCGCTTCTCGAGCGCCTCTCGGCACGTCCCACGTTCGACATCAACGGCATCTGGGGCGGCTACTCCGGCGAGGGATCGAAGACGATCATCCCCGCCTGGGCCGCAGCGAAGATCTCGACGCGCCTGGTGCCGGACCAGGACTTCCGCGAGATCGAGCAGTCGGTGAAGGCGCATCTCGAGTCGATCGCGCCACCAACCGTCCGCGTCGAGGTCAAGACCATCCATGGCGGCGCCCCGGTCGTCACGCCACTCGACCATCCCGGCGTCGCGCCTGCTGTCCGTGCCCTCGAGGCCGGTTTCGGCAAGGCACCGCTCTTCCAGCGCTCCGGCGGCTCGATTCCGGTGGTCGCGGCACTCGACGCGCACCTCGGCCTGAAGACGCTCATGGTCGGCTTTGCCAACCCAACGGGCAATTTCCACGCGCCGAACGAATGGATGAGCATGCGCAACCTGCGCGACGGAACGGTTTCGCTCGTCCACCTCTGGGCGGAACTCGGCGCCATGCGCGCCTCGGACCTCAGCACCGACTGAGGGCCGCAGGCGTATGCCCTCGCCTAAGGGCACACCGGGCGCTGAGCCCGGAACCTGTCCTCGCGGACGGACACATTCGGCGCATTCGGCCTCGTCCATGCCGTACACCGTCCTCGGGCAAGGACAAAGCTGGGTTAAAACCCGCATATGTCCTTCCGGAAGGACATACCGTCGATCAGCAGGTTGACGTCCGCTTC
>JACDHU010000240.1 GCA_013820865.1 Chloroflexota bacterium | reverse complement strand
CCATGGACGCGCTGCGCACCGTAATGTCCGCGTGGGGGGCGACCGAGGACATTGCCTGGCCGCCGACCGTGACGCAGGCACGTGCCCTGACGGCCGTCGCGCCGCCTGCCCTGGCGGCCTTCGCAAGGCTTCGTGACGGACAGGAGCCCATCGATCCGGACCCCGAACTGGGGCTGGCGGCAGGATTCCTGTACCAGTTGCGCGGCGAACGCCCGAATACGGCCGAAGCCCGGGCGCTGGACGCGTACTTCATCGTGGGGGCCGAGCATGGGTTCAATGCATCCACGTTCGCCGCGCGCGTGATCACGAGCACGCGTTCCGATATGGCGTCCGCCGTGGTGGGCGCCATCGGCGCGCTCAAGGGACCGCTGCACGGTGGCGCACCCTCGGAGGTCGTCGATCAGCTCCACGCGATCGCATCGGTCAATGAGGCTGAGAGCTGGATTCGCGACACCCTGGCCCGTGGCGAGCGGTTGATGGGCTTTGGCCATCGCGTCTACCGAGCCTACGATCCACGCGCTGCGGCGTTGCGTTCGGTGGCGCAGGGTCTGGTCGGGGTCGCCGGCTGGCTGGACAAGGCGGTAGCCGTCGAGGAGATCGCGCTTCGCGTCCTTGCCGAGCACAAGCCCGACTATCCGATCAAGACGAACGTCGAGTTCTACGCCGCGGCGGTGCTCCAGGGCGTAGGCCTTCCCCCGAACCTCTTCCCCGCGACGTTCGCCCTGGCCCGGCATGCCGGCTGGACGGCGCACTGCCTGGAGCAGGCTGAGGCCAACGTGCTGATTCGACCCGACGTGCGATACGTTGGCCCGGCCGAGCGTCAGGTCCCGACCTGATCGAGCGGTACCGATTCTGCACAGGTGGGCCGCATGAATGAACGGCGAAACGCGACGGACAGGGTTGACGCTGCGGACGGGGTCGACGCCGGTGCGCTCGGAATGGACGAGCCTCCTGAATCCGCGCCGCCCGGTGCGACCGTGGAGGACGCCGAGCATCTCGTGCCCGGCGCGACTTTCGGCGATCACGTGGCCGATGAGGCGAAGCCCTGGTTCACCTCACTGGCGGCCGAAAGCGATCAGGCCGGAGTTGCGAATGACGCCCCCGATGCCCAGGAGCCCCAGTTTCCGACCTCTGACGACGATCCGCACTGACGGCACAATGAGCGGGTGATTCATCCGAATCGGCGGCGGCCATCGACCGCGGCCGTCGTCGTCGCGCTCCTCATCGTCTACGTCGTGTGGGGCTCGACCTACTTCGCCATCGCGGTCATGATCGAGACACTGCCGCCCCTGCTGGCGGCGGGAGTTCGATACGGAACGGCCGGTGTGCTCATGCTCGGTGCACTGGCCGCTCACGCCCGCTTTCGGCGCTCGAGTGAGCCGCTCGAGCGACCCAGCCTGCGACATTGGCGATCGGCCTTCATCATCGGCTCGTTGCTGCTGCTGGGCGGCAACGGGGGAGTGGTCTTGGCCGAGCTGTTCATACCCTCCGGCGTTGCGGCCGTGCTCGTCGCGACCGTCCCGATCTGGCTGGCCGTGTTCGACTCGGCGCTCACGCGTCGCCGGCCGAGCGGCCTCGTCATCGGTGGACTCGTGGCGGGTATCATCGGCGTCGCCGTTCTGCTGGTCCCCGTGGACGGACTCGACCAGATCAATCCGGTCGGCGTCGGCCTCGTGGTGATGGCGACCATCTCGTGGGCGGCAGGCTCGCTCTATGCCCGCCGCGCCGCGCTGCCGCGCTCCGGCCTGATGGGCACGGGGATGGAGATGCTTGCGGGCGGGATCGTGCTCATCGCTGCCGGCAGCCTGATTGGCGAGATCGGTCGCACGGATATCGAGAGCTTCTCCGTCCGCTCGCTGGTGGCGGTGGCCTACTTGATCGTCTTCGGGTCGCTGGTCGCGTTCACCGCCTACACCTGGCTGCTATCCAATGTGGCGGTGTCGACGGTCGGTACCTACGCCTACGTCAACCCGATTGTCGCCGTCGCGCTTGGCGCCGTCTTCCTGGCTGAGCCGATCAATCCGCGCACGGTGATCGCGACCGCGATCATCATCGGCGCCGTGGTGGCCATGGTCTCCGGCCGTCCTCGCGTGGCGGAGGAATCAGGTCCCGCACCCGAGGCCGCCACGCTCGAGCCCGACCCAGGTGGCACCGATCATGCGACCGTGAGTCGTCATGAAGAAGTATCAGACCATTGACGCCGGCACGCTCCACGAGCGCATGGCCGGCTACGACCGCCCGATTCTCGTGAACGCGCTTGCTCGCGAAGCGTTCGACGAAACACGCATCCCCGGTTCCATTTCGATCCCCGCACACGCCGCGGTTCGTATCGCGCCCGAAGTGCTCGCCAAGGATCAGCCGATCGTCGTGTACTGCTCGTCCCGCAGCTGCACCGCCAGCCCCACGCTTGCCCAGAAACTGGTCGACCTTGGGTTTACCGAGGTGCTCGACTTCGAGGGCGGCGTCGAGGAATGGGAGCACGCCGGCAATCCGATGCAGCGCTCCCGCGCCGCAGTCGCCGCCTGACCCAATTTCCGAATGCGTGAGCACGCGCCAGTCGTCACCTGCGATGCGCAGGAAGGCGGCTGGCGTTGCTCTGTGTCCATCGGCGACGATGCGGCGGCCACGGAGCATGAAGTGCTGGTGGATCACGGAACGCTGAACGACCTCGCACCGGGAGCGTCACCGGAGGCGCTCGTGGAGGCCTCCTTCGTCTTCCTGCTCGAGCGGGAGCCGCGCGAGAGCGTCATGCGCAGTTTTGACCTGCCGATCATCGGCCGCTTCTTCGCCGATTATCCCGATGAGATTCGCAGGCGGATGACGCCCGGCTAGGGCCGGCCTTGGGCAGCCCGGCGAGGTGTGCCTCAGTCTGCCAGGTCGGCGGCCGAGAACTCAAAGATCCGTTCCAGCACGTAGCGTCCGTCGCCTTCAGGATCGGTCAGGTTGGTCTGCGCCTGGTCGAGCATGACGTACGGGTGCATGCGAGCCTGGACCAGGTCGGTGTCGCGGAACGCAAGCTCGAACACCACGCCCTCCTGCGTGTCCTGGCTCCAGCCCTGCCCGAACAGGAAGTTCCCACTGCTCATCACGGTCAAGCGGGCCCTGCCCTCGTCGTCGACGTCGAGGTCCATCGGTCCTGCGTAGTGGGTGCCCTGGCCGAGCACGTGGTCGCAGCCGGCGTCGAAGTACATTTCCTGCTGCTGGCGTTGGCTCGGACGCCAGTCGTAGTGGTACTCCTCGCCGCCCCACCACTGCGGGACGCAGATGACGATGTCGGCGACCTCTCGGGCGCGGCGGACCGACTCGACCACGTGATCTTCCTGCAGCCACGCCACCCCGGGCTGATTCGGGCCCGCCTTGATCGGTCCCGGGATCTCGTTGTGCCCGACGAAGCCGAAGGTCAAGCCGTTCACCTCGAAGGT
>JACDHU010000239.1 GCA_013820865.1 Chloroflexota bacterium | reverse complement strand
CTGACATCGGCAAGGTGATCGCTCATCCAGCCGGCGTCAAACGCGCCACTTTCGCCTGCCGCCGCCCACACACCGTCGAGGGTCTGCCAGTCAGGCGCCGGTGAGTTGGCCGAGATACGGAAGCCGAGCGGTCCAGGGCGGGTCACGTCAGTCATGTGGCATCGGTCACGGGCGCGGCCATCGTATCGCGCCGCGCCCCCTGCTAACCGAGGCGGCGCAGACGCCCCCTGGGTTAGAATCGCTGCCCTGTGGCGGGGTAGCTCAGTGGCAGAGCTGCGGACTCATAAGCCGTCGGTCGTGGGTTCGAATCCCACCCCCGCCACCACTTTTGAGTTAAACGCGTTGCGTCGGCGCAGCACTCGTTGGCCGTTTGGAAGGTGGGACCATCGGGCGGCCCTATAATCGTTTGACGTGCCGGCTCGGCACGCTCGGTCACCCGGAGGCCTCGGATCCCCTTGAACAGTCGCTTTCTACGCAACGGCATCGTCACCCTCGTGCTCGTCGTGGGCACGGCGGCGCTGCTGTACACGTTCATCTTCCGCACTGACGAACGTCCCCCGATCGCCTACAGCGGCGACGGTTCATTCCTCGAGATGGTGGCTGAAGGACAGGTCGCCAAGGTCACCCAGCGTGGCGACCTGCTCGAGGTGACGCTCACGACCAATGATCCCCAGACCCAAAAGCCGACGGTGCTCAACACGCAGGTACCGAGCGAGTTCGTAACCGACGTCCGGGCCGACATGACGGCCGTGTGCGTGGCACCACAGTGCCCGACCGTGCCCGCCGTCTTCGTGGGCCCGCGGCCCGACAGCGGCAGCTGGCTGACCCTGGGCCTGACGATGCTGCTGCCGCTGCTGCTGATCGGCGCCCTCGTCTTCTTCATGCTGCGCAGTGCCCAGGGCACGAACAACCAGGCGATGAGCTTCGGCAAGAGCCGTGCCCGAATGTTCCTGGGCAACAAGACCGTTGTCACCTTCCACGACGTGGCGGGTGTGGACGAGGCCAAGACCGAGCTGCAGGAAGTAGTCGAGTTCCTGAAGTATCCCGAGAAGTTCAACCAGCTCGGTGCGCGGATCCCGCGTGGCGTGCTGCTGGTCGGGCCTCCCGGCACCGGCAAGACGCTGCTGGCGCGGGCCGTCGCCGGCGAAGCGGGCGTACCTTTCTTCTCGATCTCCGGCTCGGAGTTCGTGGAGATGTTCGTGGGCGTCGGCGCCTCCCGCGTTCGTGACCTGTTCGACCAGGCCAAGCGCAACAGCCCGTGCATCGTGTTCGTGGATGAGATCGACGCCGTCGGCCGCCAGCGCGGCGCCGGCCTGGGTGGGTCGCACGATGAGCGCGAGCAGACACTGAACCAGATCCTGGTCGAGATGGACGGCTTCGACACCAACACCAATGTCATCGTCGTTGCTGCCACCAACCGGCCCGACGTGCTCGACCCGGCGCTCCTGCGGCCCGGCAGATTCGACCGCCAGGTCATCCTCGACCGACCGGACATGAAGGGCCGGCTCGAGATCCTGAAGGTCCACTCCAAGGGCAAGCCGCTCGACAAGGCCATCGACCTGCAGACCATCGCCCGCCAGTCGCCCGGCTTCTCCGGCGCCGACCTGGCCAACCTCGTCAACGAGGCGGCCATCCTGGCCGCGCGGCGCAACAAGAAGGTCATCTCCACGCCCGAGTTCAGCGAGGCGCTCGAGCGCGTCGTGGCTGGACCCGAGCGCAAGAGCCGCATCATCAGCGACCCCGAGAAGGCGATCATCGCCTACCACGAGGGTGGCCACGCGGTCGTCCAGCGAATCCTGCCCAAGACCGATCCGGTGGCCAAGGTCAGCATCATCAGCCGCGGCATGGCCCTCGGTTACACGATGGGCCTGCCGACGGAGGACCGCTACCTGCAGTCGAAGAGTGAGTTCGAGGACAAGATCGCGGGCATGCTCGGCGGTAACGCCGCCGAGAAGTTGATCTTCGGCGATACCACCACCGGATCGTCGAACGACATCGAGAAGGCGACGACGCTTGCCCGGCGCATGGTCACCGAGTTCGGGATGAGCGACAAGCTGGGCCCGCTGGCTTTCGGCAAGCGAGATGAACTCGTGTTCCTGGGCCGTGAGATCGGCGAACAGCGCAACTACTCCGACGAGGTCGCGAAGCAGATCGACGAGGAGGTGCGGGCGATTATCGACCGCAGCTACGCGCGCGCGGTCGACGTCCTGACGCGCTACAAGGACCGCCTCGTTCAGCTTGCCGAGAGGCTGGTCGCCGAAGAGACCATCGAGCAGGACGAGTTCGAGAAGATGTTCGCTGACCTCCCCGACCCGCGGAAGGACACGCACGTGACCCCGGTTCCGTTGGACGGACCGATGGCCCGACCGCAGGCCGACGTTCCGGCACCGGCGCCGGCGCACAAGCCGTCGCCGCAGCCGGCCTGACAGCCAGCGAGGCGTGTCCGACCCGATCAGCGACGTCGAGGCGTTCCTGGAGCGCAGCGCCCCGGAACGCCTGCATGACTACCTCGCGTTTCTGCGCATCCCGAGTATCGGCACGCTCAGCGAGCACGCTCCGGATGTGCGCCGCGCAGCGGAGTTCGTAGCCGATCGCCTGACCGCGATGGGCATCGAGAACGTCGAGGTTTCGCCCACCGGCGGCCATCCGATCGTCTATGGCGACTGGCTGCACGCCGCCGATGCGCCGACCGTGCTCGTGTACGGCCACTACGACGTCCAGCCGGTGGACCCGCTCGAGTTGTGGCACCGGCCGCCGTTCGAGCCGGTGGTCGAGGGCGGCCGGGTCTACGCCCGTGGCGCCGCTGACGACAAAGGCCAGGTGCATCTCCACCTGTGGGCCGCACGCGCTTGGCTCGAGACCCATGGCCGGTTGCCAGTGAACCTGCGTTTCGTGTTCGAGGGTGAGGAGGAGTCGGGCTCGACCAATTTCGACTCGTGGATCGCGGCCAACCAGCACCGCCTGGCGGCCGACGTGGCCGTCATCAGCGACACCGGCTTCTTCGAAGGCAATCGCCCCGCGATCACCATCGCGTTGCGCGGCCTGATGTACGCCCAACTCGACGTCACCGGGCCGCGCCTGGACCTGCACTCCGGGACGTACGGCGGCAACGTCCAGAATCCGGCTTTGGCCATGGCCCAGATGCTGGCCCGATTGAAGACCCCCGACGGGGTGGTGGCCGTGCCCGGCTTCTACGACGAGGTTCGGACGCTGAATGAGCGCGAGCGTGCCGAGGTCGCCCGTCTGCCGTTCGACGAGGCCGCTTTTCGAGAGGAGCATGGCCTGCTGGAGCTCTTCGGCGATCCCGAGTTCAGTCCGCTGGAACGGCGCGGTGCCCGGCCGACGCTCGACGTGAACGGCCTCTGGGGCGGTTTCTCGGGCGAGGGCTCCAAGACGATCATCCCGGCCCACGCCCACGCCAAGATCAGCTG
>JACDHU010000032.1 GCA_013820865.1 Chloroflexota bacterium | reverse complement strand
CGAATATCCATGAAGTAACCGCTCTGGAGCGCGCCGCCGGATACCACTCGGACGGTTCCGCGCTTCTCGAGCACGAAGAGCCGGCTCGACCCATCGCCGGCATTCACGACACCCAGCGGCGAACTCAGACCGCTGACCACGTGGGTCAGGCGGACCTGCCCGCTTGTCAGCGCGGCGGCCGCGGGGCGCGCATCAGCGGCTGGCGCGATCGGTTCAGCAGCGACAGGGCCCGCAGCGAGCCCGACGAACATGAGTGAGGACAGAAGCACGAACGGGGAGCGGCGTCGGCGAGTCCGAAGCATCAACGAGCCTCAGCGGATGGGGTATTGGGCCATTCTGCGTCCTTGCGCGCAGGGACTGCATAGGTAATTCGCATGCTCGGTCATGCGAAGATCGGTCCGGTCATCGGTGCGAGCAGCGCGGGATAGAAGCACACCGAGCGCTCCGTGCTCGCCGGGTCCACGGGGCGGGGATCCTAGAAGGCTTCCAGGTAGCGGTCGACCTCCCAGGCGCTGACCTGCATGCGGTACTCGTCCCACTCCTCGGTCTTGGCCTCCAGGAAGCGCTCGAACACGTGGTCCCCCAGCGCGTCGCGGATGACCTCGTCCTTCGAGAGCTCATCGAGCGCCTCGCGGAGCGTGCCGGGCAACTGCTTGATCTTGCGCGACTCGAGCTTGGCGGCGTCAAAGTGGTAGAGATTCTCCTCGACCGGATCGGGCGGCGTGAGCTTGCGCTCTATGCCGTCCATGCCCGCGGCGAGCATCGCCGCGAACGCCAGGTACGGGTTGGCCGACGGATCCGGACAGCGCAGCTCGATGCGCGTCGAGTTGTCGTTCCCCTTGATGATCTGCGGGATGCGGATGAGGGCCGAGCGATTGATGCGCGCCCAGCCGACGTACACCGGCGCCTCGTAGCCCGGGACGAGTCGCTTGTAGGAATTCACCAGCGGCGCCAGCACGGCGATCATGCCGCGCGCGTGCTCGAGCGTCCCGGCGATGTACTGGCGCGCCATCACGCTCAGCCCGTAGGGATCCTTCGGATCGCTGAAGGCATTGCGTCCCTTCTTCACGTCCCACAGCGACTGATGCGTGTGCATGCCCGAGCCGTTGATGCCGAAGAACGGCTTAGGCATGAACGTGGCGTACAGGCCGCGTGACGCGGCGACTGCCTTGAGGGTGGTCTTGAACGTGACCGCGTTGTCGGCCGTGCGCAGCGCATCGGCGTACTCGAAGTCGATCTCGTGCTGCCCGGTGGCGACCTCGTGATGCGCCGTCTCGACCTTGATCCCGAACTCCTCCAGCGAGTTCATCATCTCCTTGCGGACCTCCGTCCCGAGGTCCTCGGACAGGTCGAAATAGCCGGCCGCGTCATGCGGAAGGGTCTCGATTCCGTCCGCGGATCGGCGCAGGAGGAAGAACTCGAGCTCCGGACCGGTGTTGAGGATGAAGCCCTTCTTGGCGAGCTTCTCGATCTGGCGCTTCAGGACCCCGCGAGGGTCTCCGGGGAAGGGATCGCCGTTCGGGGTGAAGACGTCGCAGATGACGCGGGCGCTGCCGGTCGGCAGTTTCTCCTTGCCATCGGGGCCGATCCCCGGCTCCCAGGGGATGGCCGCAAACGTGTCGAGGTCCGGAACCAGGAACATGTCGGACTCGGCAATGCGCGCGAAGCCCTCGATGCTCGAGCCGTCGAACCACTTGCCGCCGTCGACCGCCGGCTCCAGCTGATGCATCGGCACCTGGACCGATTTGACCTGGCCCACGATGTCGGTGAACTGGAGGCTGACGAAGCGCAGGTTGCGCTGCTCCGCCATCTTGAGCGCGGCGGCAAGTTTGGCTGTGGCCACAGGGGGTTCCTCTAAGAAGACAGACCGATATGGCCTTCAGCCTACCGGTGCCGGACCGCGGATGGGCCGATTCGACCACGCTCGAGCCGTCGGAATGTTGTGCAGATTGCACAAGGGCGGACACGACGGACGGCCCGTGCGGCCCGCCAATTACCCGCCAGGTGGGTAGCCATCACCTCCAGCGTTGCCGACTCCGCCATTCAGGGCTGGGGTACCCAGCCAGCGAGTCGAATGACGAGGTCGTGCGGGTGGTGCCATCTCAACGACGATCCTGCTCGCGAAGCAGGCGCAGGGCGTCGGCGGGCCGGCGCGGATCGATTCCAAGTTCGGCGGATGCCCGCCGCAGCCGATACAGCACCGTATTGCGATGGACGCCAAGGCTGCGTGCGGCCGGCGATGTCCGGCCATTGGCGCGGGCGACCGCGATGAGCGTATCGCGCAACGGGTCGCCGGTGGATGGTGGCAGCGTCGGCGCTCGACGAGCGTTTGTCGCGTCCACCGGCCGGCGGCGGAGCAGCGCCCGGAGCGTGATCGCCAGCGCCTCGAGTGCGACGGTATCTATGCGCGCGAAAGGCAGATCGTCGAACAGCCAGGCCGTTGCCCCATCCCCTACCGCCCGCTCCAGGATCCACAGCCCGTCCCGCGTTCGGCGCAACGTTTCCCCAGAGGCGGCGCGTTCGCCCATAAGCCGCGCATGGGCCGCGGCGAAACGCGTGCCGAGCGCCTGACCAGCATCGCGCGCGTTGAGCGAGACCAGCGCTCCATCCACGGTGACGGCCACCCCGCGCCGCAGGCGCGTGCCAAGGACACCGGCCGGCGCGGATGGACGAGGGTCGGCAAGCGCCGCCTCCGCTCCGGCAAGCCGAACCTCAACCGTGGCGGCGGTGAGCTGGCCGGACTCGTCGTCGAGGTAGCGCATCGCGCCCTCCGTGACGGCTGATGCGCTCCCGCCGCCGATGATGATCGGCAGGTCGGAACCCGACGCTTCGAACGGCCCCTGAGCGGCAGTGATCCACATGGCAGCGGGTTCGAGTTCCGCCGCGCGCAACGCATCCACCAACACGTCCAGGCGCGGATCAGTGAGGACGCCGGCGTCGACAACCAGCAACTGGCCCGTCGCCAAGGCCGGCAAGTGCGGCGCGGACGCCCGGGTACGGGCCACGCCACGAATGGGACGCGTCAGACATTCATGCGAGCCTGATGCGAGTCGCACTTCCGGGTCGATCGCGCGCCACAGGTCGATGACGCTCGCCATCAGCCCGGATCGGCGGCGGCGGCCAGGTCCGTGATGAGGTCATCAGCGTCCTCGATGCCGATCGAGACGCGAATCGTGCCGGGCGTGAGGCCAGCCGCCGCCAGGTCGGCATCGGTCAACTGGCGGTGCGAGGAGCTGGCCGGGTGGCTGACCAGGGTCTCGACGCTGCCGAGGCTGGTTGCGTGAACGGCGATACGAACTCGCTCCAGGAATCGCTCGCCGTGCGCGCGACCGCCATTGAGCTCGACGGCCATCATGCCGCCGGCCATGCCATCGCGCAGAACCCGCCGGGAAAGCTCGTGCTGAGGGTGCGACGCGAGTGATGGATAGTGCACTGCCGCCACACCCGGCGCTCCCTCGAGCGCCTCCGCAACCGCAACCGCGTTCGACGAGTGCCGCTCCATACGCAACGCGAGGGTCTTGAGCCCGCGCAGGGCGAGAAACGCCTCCCACGGCGAGGCGTTGCCGCCCGCGTTGATGACAATCGTGCGGGCCGCCGCGACACGCTCGGCCGACCCAACGATGGCACCGCCGATGAGATCCGAGTGTCCGCCGATGTACTTCGTGGTGGAGTGGACCACCAGGTCGGCCCCCAGCGCCAACGGTGTGGCGAGCGCTGGCGAGGCGAACGTGTTGTCGACGGCCAAGAGGATGTTCTGCGCGTGGACGATGTCCGACAGTGCCACGATGTCGGCGAGGGCCGTGGTCGGGTTGCTGATCGTCTCCAGCCACAGCAGGCGCGTTCGCGGACCGATGGCGGCAGTCACCGCGGCCACGTCGGTGGTATCCACGGCACGCGTGGTGATCCCCGATCTCTCGAGCACCGAGCGGGCCAGGCCAATGACACCGCCGTAGACGGCCGTCGGAATGAGCAGCTCGTCCCCGCTGCGCAGGAGGGAGAGCGCCACGCCGTGGATGGCGGCCATGCCCGAGGCAGTGGCGAGCGCCGCCTCACCGCCCTCGAGGTCGGCCATGGCACTCTCGAGCGCGGCATGCGTCGGGTTCGAGTAGCGCGAATACGAATGGCCCGGGCGCGCGAAATCGAGCAGATCGCCCAGCTCCGCGGCATCGGCGACCTCGAACGTGCTTGACGCGTAGATCGGCACATTCACCGGCGCTTGCGGCGTTTCGGGGGCGCGGCTGGCGGCCTTGATGGCACGCGTGGAGAAGCCCGGCATGGGGGCTGAGTCTAGCAGCGAGGGCGCGTGGACCCTGCCGCGAGCAGCTAGGATGCCTCTCGCATGCATTTCCTTCGAACTCGCGCTGCCCTGTTCGCGTTGGGCGGGCTCCTGGTCGTGGCCGTGGCGCTGGGTGCATCGGTCGCGATGATCAACACGACTCCCGAGCCAACGCCGGCGCCGTCGCCCACGGCAACCCCGTCCCCCACGGCTTCACCATCGCCAACGCCATCACCCTCGCCCACCGCTTCACCAACGTTGTCGCCGTCACCGACCCCATCGCCCACGCCAGTCGCGGTCTGTCCGATGAACGGCACGCGACTCTCCGATCCCGCCCTCGCGGAGCGCGTGCCAATGCTCGTGTCGATCGAGAACAACCCGATCGCGCGGCCGCCGTCCGGGCTCAACCTGGCCGACCTCGTGGTGGAGGCCCCGGTCGAGGGCAACTCGACCCGCTGGGCCGCGATATTCATGTGTCGCGATCAGGTGGACGCCGGCGTCGGGCCAATCCGATCCGTCCGCTACTTCCACCGCGATCTCTGGCAGCAGATGCGTGCCCTGACCCTGCACTTCGGTGGCGCCGGTCCGGTGCTGCGGAGCTTCAAGGCGGTCGACATGCCGTATGCCAACGGCCTGAGCGGCGGGTGGGGATTCTTCTATCGCGCCGGGCCGTGGGGCGCGCCGCACAATGTCTACCTTGACGTCGACGCCGCTCGAGCGCAGATGGAGGAAGGCGGCGTGCTGGCCGGTCGCACCGGGCGGGCGGGCGACGTGCGGGCGCCGTTCGAATTCGCCGGCGATCCCGAGCTGCCGGACGGTCGAGCGGTAAACGCCATCGGCTTTCAGACGGCCAGCTTCTGGAACTTCGGCTGGCAATGGGACGACCGAACCCAAAAGTGGCTGCGCACCGATGCCGGGGTCCCGAACTACGAGGCGCTCACCGGCGACCGAATCAGCACCAAGACGGTGATCGTGCAGGTCGTGCGCCAGGACGTGCTGATCGGCGAGAACGATCCGGGAGGGTTCCCCCGGCGTCGCGAGTATCTCGTGGAGAGCGGTGTCGGCGTGCTCTATCTCGAGGGCCGAGGTCATGATGTGCGCTGGTCGCGCGATACCCCCGAGGATGTCACCACCTGGAGCTACGCTGACAGCGGTGACCCGGTCATCCTTCCGGCGGGCAAGACGTGGTGGCACATCGTTCCGATCGGGAGCGGCATCTCCGAAGGCTAGTTCAGCCAGTGATCCGGCGTCGGCCGCTCTTAGTCGGGTGGCGCCGACGGCGAGAAGAATGCGTCCATGGCGCGCCGAATCTGGTGATCAGGATCGAACGAGCGACTGGCCGTTGCGATCTGCCGCCGAACGTCCCGCGCATCGGGCTCGGCGTCATCCACCTCACCCTGCGGCCTGACCACTGGCCCGACCTCCACGGCCACCGCGCCCTCCTCGGATGGCGCCACGGCGGTCGCCGGCGGTGGTGTCGCGGCCGGCTCAGGCGTCGCCTCGGCGGTCATCGGCTTCGGCTCTGCGGGTCCTTCGACGGTGGTCGAACGGCGAGCCAGCAGTGCGGGTCGCGGTCGCGGATTGCCGCTGATCTGGTTCTTGCCGAGCCTCTTGGCGGCGTACATGGCGCGGTCGGCGGCGCTCATCAGCTCTTCGGCGGACAGCCCGTCCTCCGGGTGCGAGACGAGCCCGATGCTGACGCTGGTCACCGGCTCGATGCCGGCCAGCAACATGCCGACCTCTTCGGCACCGACACGAATCTTCTCCGCGACCACGAAGGCACCAACGATGTCCGTCTCCGGCAGCATCACCACGAATTCGTCACCGCCATAGCGGTAGGCGCTGTCCACGGTCCGGATCGAGCCGTGGATCACTGCACCGACCGAGCGCAGGATCTCGTCGCCGCGGAGATGGCCGGAGGTGTCGTTGATCGCCTTGAGCCCATCCAGGTCGATCATCAGCACACAGAACCCGCGTTCACTGCGCCGCGTGCGGCTGACTTCCTGTTCGAGGGTCACGAACAGCTGCGATCGGTTGAAGAGCCCGGTGAGGGGATCCGTGCGCGACAGCGCCAGCGCATGGTCCACCGTCCGACGTTGGCGCCCGGAGTACGCGACGGCCACGAATGCGAGCAGCCACGTCGCCCCGAGCCCGATCGACAGGCGCAGGGCGTCCTCCGGTCCGTATGACGCCAGGGCGGGGTCGGCAAGGAGCACCGTGGCAAAGGCGGCGGTGGCCAGTCCGGCGGCCGTGAGCCCGGCCCGCGGCCCGTAGGCGAGCGCTGCAGCCACCGCAACGAGCGCGAAGAGCATGGCGAACGGCGATGACGCGAACCCGGTGAGCACGAGCAGGCCACCGATGAGCGCGACCGCAGTGAGCACCTCGGCCAGCCGGCCCAGGCTCCCGCGCCGAGATTGAGCAAGCAGCTCGTGGAAAAGCACCACGGCCAGGACGGCGACGCCGCCGAGTAGGAAGATCGACGCCTGGCCGGCGGCGAAAGACCCGCTCGCCCCGACGCCGAGCAGCACGATGGTGATGGTCAACCACCAGACGACGCGCAGGGTGGACTCCGCGTCTGGGGCATCGCGCTCCCCTGGCCCCGGTCGGGGCCCAGAGACCCGCCCCGGCGCGATCACTTCGGCGCCGGAAGGGCGCGCGGCGCCGGGCATGCTGCGGCCGGCCAGCATCACCCCGACCAGCAACAGGCCGGCAAGAAGCGCCGTGACAGCAATGACCGTGAGTTCTAGCGGCACATTTCCTCGGTGTTGCGGCGCGGCATCAAGTGGCTCGGGGCCTTCGCAATGTCGGCCGGCCCAGTATGGCGGCCGCGAGAGAGATGGCGCAAACGTACTAACCCATCCGTACTACCCCCATTTTGCGCGCGCAGGTGCTCACTCGGGTCCATCCGCGCTCCGGTGATACACTCCGGACCCTTCCATGGTCGACACCCTTCAGTCCCACGCGGTCCATGCGCGACCCCCTCGGCCCTGGCTCGCCGCGCTTCTGTCCTTCGTATTTCCCGGTTTGGGACAGGCCTACGCGAGCCGCTGGCGCCCGGCGGTCCTCTTCGCCGTGCCGGTGCTGCTGCTGGCGGCCCTGACCATTGCCGTCGTCAGCGGGATCGCCGGCGACCTGGGCAACAGCCTGCTCTCGACCGGATTCCTGACCGCTGTGCTCTTGCTGAACGGCGCGCTGCTGTTCTGGCGAGCTGCAGCGATTGCCCACGCTGGCCTCACCCCGCGCCGCGAACTCGCCGGCTCCCGCCGGCGCAGTGCACTCATGGCGGTCGGTGCCCTACTGATCGCGACCGTGGCGATGCACGCCTGGGTCGGCGTGGTCGTGGCGCACCTGGAGGGATCGCTTGCGCAGATCTTCGACGGCACCGACCCCGATGACGAGCCGGGCACGATTCCCTCACCTGACGATGGCAGCGAGCCTGGTGAGGATCAGGATCCTGATGAGCCGATCAGCACGCCGGAGTACCGTTGGGACGGCGACGAGCGCATCAACATTCTCCTGTTGGGGACCGATGCGGCGCCGGGCCGCGAGGCGGTCCTGACCGACGTGATCCTGGTCATCAGCGTCGACCCGGTTGACGAGACAGCGGTGATGATCTCGGTGCCGCGCGACACCGGCTTCGTGCCCCTTCCCAACGAGCGGATGTACATCGGCGGACTCTATCCCGGCAAGGTCAACGAGATGCCAGCCCGGGCCTCGGGGAATCCAGCTCTGTGGTGCCCGGATCGGCCCGACAGCCCGACCGCCTGCGGACTGCGCACGATCGAAGCATCGGTCGGCCTGTATCTCGGCATCGAGATTCACCACTACGCTCGCGTCGACATGGCGGGCTTTGCCGGGCTGATCGACGCGCTGGGGGGCATCGAACTGTGCCTGCCGGGCCGCCTGGTCGATCCCGAATTCGACGGTAGCCTCGACAACGAGGGCGACCGTGGGCCGCTCATCCTGCCGCGGGGCTGCCACGAGTACAGCGGCATCGACGCGCTGGCCTACGCTCGCAGCCGCAAGGGCTGGATCGAGATGCCCGATGGCGAACGCGTGCCGCAGAGCGATTTCGCGCGCAGCGACCGACAGCAGCGCCTCCTGCTCGCCGTGCGCCAAGAGCTGGCACAGGCCGATACGATATTCGAGCTTCCCGCCATCCTGGGCGCCATCGGTCGAACCGTCAGCACGGACTTCGCGCGCGACCAGGCCGGCGACCTCTCGTCGCTCCTGCCGCTGATCACAGGGCCTGATATCGACCGGCTGGTGCTCGGCTATCCCGAATATGTCGACCTGCCGGTCGACCCCGACACCAACTACCTGCTCCTGCCGAAGCGCGATGCCATCCGCGACGAAATGGCGAGGATCTTTGCGCCCGATGCGCTGCGCGGCTGGTACCTCGGCACTACGGCCGCCACACCCGGTGCCGAGGCGGAGGCCGAGACGCCGACACCCTGACCGAACTCATTCCAGCCGGCCCAGCACGACGGCAAGGATGGCGAGGCCGCCCGAGACGGCGGTCAGGCTCAGCATCGCGTCACGCTGGCTGAAGCCAATCCGAAGCAGTTGATGGTGAATGTGGCCGCGGTCGGCACGGAAGAACGGCTCACCGCGTGCGGTGCGGCGGACGACCGCCCATGCCGTATCGAGAATCGGCACGCCCAGCGCGATGATCGGAACCCACGGTGCCTGTGGCGTGACACTGTCCTGGGTCAGCGAGATACCGATGGCCGCCACCACGAACCCGAGAAACATCGCGCCGGTATCGCCCATGATGATCGAGGCCGGATGGAGGTTGTATGCCAGAAATCCGGCGGCCGCGCCCGCGGTCGCGGCAGTGATGAAGAGGGTCGGATGGGCGCCATCGGTCACGGCGATGAGCCCGAACGCACCGAGCACGGTCAGCACCACGGCCGAGGCAAGGCCATCGAGCCCGTCGATCAGGTTCACGGCGTTAATGACGCCCACGATCCAGGCCACGGTGATCGGCAGGGCAAATGGCCCCAGATCCAGGATGCCCCACGGAAAGTGAAAGCGCTCGAGGCTCAGTCCCAGCGAAAAGGCAAGCACGGCCGCCCCGATCTGGCATGCGAGCTTGACGAAAGCCCGCATGCCTCGCGTGTCATCAATGATCCCGACGGCCAGCAGGAGGCTGACGCCGGCAAGGATGGCCGGAGCCCGATTTGGCCGGAGCCCGAGCGTGGCGCCGAGATCGTTCCAGAATAGTGCTGCCAGGCCGATGGCGATGCCGAAGGCGATGGCCATCGCGATGCCCCCCAGCCGCGGGACGGGGACCGAATGGATCTTGCGGCCACCCGGCTCGTCGAGCAGGCCGAACCTGTGGCCGTACATCCGCACGATGGGAGTGATGATCAGCGCGATCACGAGTGCGGCTGCGGAAGTGAGCGCCGTTGGCATCGGCCGATGGTAGCGGCAGAAGTGGTGGTCGGGGCGGCCGGATTCGAACCGGCGGCCTCCTGCTCCCAAAGCAGGCGATCTGCCAGACTGATCTACGCCCCGATGTTCCGTGCTCAGGCAGAGCACCTAACTCGGCATTGAGCGTTCGCCATTGACCGCACAGCGCCCTCGCACACCTACAAGCCATTGTGCCATGAACCTCCCGCATTGCCTGATCTGAGTTGGCTCCCGCCGGATCAGGCATCGCGATGCCGTACATCAATCGTCCGTTTGGTGTACGGCCCATCACGAGCTCGAGATTGTCCACGTGGGCTCGGTCGTCAAGAGTGGCGCGCCGGCGCGAGGGGTGTGGTGAGACACCAGCCAATGTCCATTCGTGTGATCGTTGATTGTCCGGCCGCGTTCACGGCAATGTCCGGCCCTGTTCACGCGATGTCCGGATCGGTGTCACTCGGTCGCCTCCCGTCCATCGTTTCCCACCACTGACGGGTCGGCTGTTTCAACTGAAGGCTGAGCAAGCTTGTAGCCGAGCCGGCTGAGCAGATTCTGGCGGATTGATACAGTCCGCACCACCAGCGCATGCTGCCGGACCGGCTCTAGCAGAAAAACCCCATTGGCGACCAATGCGATGGCGAAGTCACACATGGCGCCATCGAGGTATAGGGGCCGCTCAGCGGCGCTCCACAGCTGCTCTGCAGTCGTCCGATCGCCGCTCGCGAGATAGAAGGCACCAAGATGTCCCAATGCCCCGGAGCGTCTTCCGAACCGATCCTCCGGCGAGCGCATGACAAGCTCCCGACACAGCATTGCGAACGCATCAACCGCGTGCCCCCATCTCGAACTCGATATGAATACGTCAACGATCGCTGCAGCCGGCCACGTTTCACCCGGCGCCATCCTCGCGATAGCCGCCTTTGCAAGGGAGTAAGAGCCATCGGCGATGGCGTCGGCGGTGACGTAGGACATTGTCGAAGTGATCGGCAGGCGAATGCGCTGCGTCGTCGAAGAGCGGAGCGAGCCGGCGCTCGAGCTCTTGAAGCGGGCCCTCGTCGAC
>JACDHU010000238.1 GCA_013820865.1 Chloroflexota bacterium | reverse complement strand
GCCGCGATCGTCGACACGTTGCCTCCCACGGCGCTCAGCACGACGCCCGCGGAGATGGGCCCTTCTGACGTTTCGACCCCCGTCACTCGAGCCCCATCCCGCAGCAGTCCAGTGACTTCCGTGTTCTGGAGCACGTGGACGCCGTGGCGCATCGCGCCTTGCGCGTAGCCCCACACGACCCGGTCGTGGCGAGCCGTGGCTGCGCCAGGATGGTATGAGGCGCCCAGCACCGGGTATCGACCGCCGCCCGAGAGATCCAGCGGTGGGCACAGCTCCCTGGCTTCCTGCGGGGTGATCATGATCGTCTCTACGCCACAGGCGAGGTTCAACAGGCAGCGGGCTCGCTCCGCCCGCATCGCTGGTTCGGTATGCGCAAGCCAGATAATGCCCTTCGTACTGTGCATGAACCAGCAGCCAAGCTCGGCCTCGAGGGTCCCGTAGAGGTCGAGACTATGTTGGTAGAAGCGCACGGCTTCGGGGATCCCGTAATTGGAACGGATGATCGTGGTGTTGCGTCCCGAGTTGCCCGAGCCGATATACCTGGCTTCCAGCACCGCCACGTTCGTGATGCCATGACGGGCCGCCAGGTAGTAGGCGGTGGCGAGACCGTGGCCGCCGCCCCCGATGATCACCACGTCGTACGAGCGCTTCGGCTCGTGCCACTGCAGCGTGAGCAGCCGTTCGACGAACTCGTTCATGTCAGTCGTTCTGCAAGTTCGTGTGCGTAGGAGGCGGGACAGAGCAGCAGTGCGCGGTCGTCCGTGAGCCAGAGCTTGCACGGCACGCCGGCAATGAACCCCTGGCCGAGTGCCGGCCGTGCGTCGGGCAGCGGCCACTCGATGTGTGGGATGACTCGTTCGACCAGCTCGTCAGAGGTCAGCCACGCTCCCACGAATCCGGCCTCCTCTGCGACGATCGCATGCTCGTCGGTGACTTCGATGCCCGTGGCGCCGATGGCGAATACGTCATCCGGGGCGAATCGGAGCGCGACGACCTGCTCGTTCCAAGGGGCGCTGTCGAGCGCCTCGGGCGAGGCCACGACACGCAGGCCCCGGAAGCCGTCAAGCGCGGGCACGGACGCCTTCCGGGTCGTAGAACGGCGGCTGGACGACGGACGCCGATCGGCCGTCCACGTCGACGCGGTCGGGGAACGGCGCGTGCTTCAACCAGCCGAGCATTACGGCGTGGCCGAGGACCGGAGAGGTGAAGCTCGAGGCGACATGTCCGACGACGCTCCCCTCGGACCAGATCGGGCTGCCCTCCGTCGGCGCGCTGCCCGGCATCGTCAGCCCCACGAGCCGACGGTCATCGGGGAGCTGTGCCGTGCGTGCCAGAGCACTCCGGCCGACGAAGTCGGCCTTCTCCATCTTTACCGCCCACTCCATCCCTAGCCGACGAGGCGTCGAGTCCAGCTCCGAGTCCATGCCCACGATCACGTTGCCCTTCTCCAGGCGCAGTCCCTGGAGCGCCTGGAGGCCGTGGGGCGCGATCCCGAGATCCTGACCGTGCGACATCAGCGCCCGCCACAGCTCGACCGAGCGGTCGACGGAGTGGTGCAGCTCGAAGGACATCTCACCGGTGAAGCTGAGCCGCATCACGTGGCACGGCACCCCGGCGACGTCGGCATGGACGTGCTGGAGGAACCGCGGCTGTGCGGCCAGCCCGACCCGCTCCAGGAGTTGGCCCGCCAGCGGACCGGTGACGTTGATCGCGGCGAGGGACATCGTCCGGTCTATCACGTGGACGCGCAGGCCCCATGTCTCGATCCAGTCGCGCACCCACATCTCCGCGTTCTCGGCGCCTGCAGAGGTGAACGTGAGCACGAAGCGCGACTCGGTCTCCCGGCAGATCATTCCGTCGTCGATGAGGTGCCCGCGCTCGTTGAGCAACAGGGCATAGCGGGAACGGCCGACCCGGATGTCCGCGACGCGCGCGGGATAGAGCCGCTCCAGGAGCTCGACGGCATCTGGTCCCGAGACCACGAGCTTCCCGAGCGTGCTCACATCACCGAGCGATACGGCCTCACGCACCGCCCAGTACTCGGCGACATGGTCGCCGTAGTGCCACGGACGCCACCAGCCGCCGAAGCGATCCATGCGCGCGCCCAGGGCGATGTGCTCGTCGTGCAGCGGGGTACGGCGGAAGGCATCGACATGCACGCCGGCGGCGGCCTCGGCAAGCGTGATCTGGCGCGATGCCGGGCGCGCGGTGAACGGGTCCGGGATTCCGCCCGCTCGCTGGGCGATGAAGGCCCGAAGGTGAGGCAGGCAGACGCTTCCCTGGCACGTCCCGAGCCCGGTAAGGCTGGCGCGCTTGACGAGCTCGAGCTCGCGGAACCCGCGACTCCAGACACTCTCGAGATCGTCGACGGTCACGCGAGAGCATGGACAGACCGTGCCCGCGGTCGGGGACGGTGGGAGCGGGAACGCCTCGGCCGCCGGCCCGACCACGGTGATCGGGAGGTCGCTGGCCATGCGTGAGAGGACGTCGCGCGCTGTTCGCCCGAGCGAGAGGATGACCGTGTCGCACGCCGTCGTCTTCTCGCGCCCGCTCCCGTCGTCCACCGTGACGACCCCAGCGACCCTGCTGTCGCCTTCGATGCGGAGCAGCCTGCCGGGCAGCGGCGTGCACGGCACGCCGCTCGGTGCTGGGCCGATGGCGACGGCGACGCCTAGATCCACGCCGGCCGCGTGCAGCTGCTGGGCGGCACGAGCGGTGACCAGGCCGACCAGCGAGTTCCCCGGGCACACCGGGTGGAGCTCGGCCGCTCCGGTCGCCACGATCACTTCCTCGGCGTGGATGTGGAGCATGCCGTTGGGGGTACGGACGATGACCGTCGGCCCGGCGTAGACCGCGACCGCCTCCATCCCGTCACGGGCGTCGAGGACGATGACGCTTCGTCCCTGTTGCCGGGCGACTGCCGCGGCCGCGGTCCCGCTCTCGCCGGCACCGATCACGACGACCTCCGCGTCGCTGCGCTGGACCCGGATGCGCCGAGCCGAGGCCGCGTTCGTCACGTCGATCTGCGTTGCGCCATGCATCGGTGGAGCCTCCACCGCCGGATGGCGCTGGATCACGAGCCCCGGGCGGGTGGGTGTCTGGCAGGTTCGGACGTACGCGACGCCGTTGACCTCGGCCACGCAGTTGCCACAGTCGCCAGCCAGGCAGATCGTGCCACCGTGATGAGGATGCTCGCCGGCGCGCATCACCGCGACGGCGATTGAATCGCCCGCTTCGTATGGGATGAGGCGACCGTCGACGACGATGCGGCTTGGGGTCACTGGCGCATCCTCTCGCCCTCGGGATCGAAGACGGGCGTCAACTGCAGACGAGCAGGGCGTCGCCGGCCGATGATCTCGATCTCGAAACAGCCGCGCGAAGCGGGTGCGGTCAGCTGGGTCGGGATGTAGCCGAGCGCCAGAGATGCCTTGCTGTAGTGGGCATAGC
>JACDHU010000031.1 GCA_013820865.1 Chloroflexota bacterium | reverse complement strand
GCCTACAGCAACGATGCCGTGGACGCGCTCTTTGCCGAGGCCGTGCAGACCGTCGATCTCGATGATCGCGGCGAGCTGTACCGGCAGATCCAGGAGATCGTGGTCGATGATCTTCCGTACTTCTGGATCGTCGAGACCGAGGCGACCCGGGCCTATCGGTCCAACTGCACGGGCTTCACTGCATACGCGCAGTTCGCCGAGTCGGCGTCCTGCACTGAGGAGTGAGTCTCCGATACGTAGGGAGGCGCGTCCTCCAGGTTCTTCCTGTCGTCGCCGGGATCCTGCTCATCGGCTTCGCGCTGATCGAGCTGGCTCCCGGCGATCCCGTGCTTGCGCTTGCCGGCGAGAGTGGCGACGAGGCCTACTACGCGTTCGTCCGGGAACGATTCGGACTCGACCGTCCGCTCCCCGAGCGCTTCCTCATCTACGCCGGGAACATCATGCGCGGCGACCTCGGCGTCAGCTATGTGCAGGGCCGGCCCGTCATCGACGTCATCGCGGATCGGCTGCCGCCGACCATGCTGCTCACCGGCGCTGCCCTGCTGATCTCGACGATTGTCGGCATCAGCCTCGGTGTCTACGCGGCCACGCGCCGGCAGCGGCTTTCGGACATCGCGATCCAGGTCACCACGCTGGCCGCGGATGCGGCACCCGTATTCTGGGTCGGACAGTTGGCGATTCTCGCCTTCGCCCTCAACCTCGGTCTCTTTCCGGTGCAGGGCATGGCCGACGCCCGAACGCCACAGGGCATCCTCGCCGGCATCCTGGACCTGGCGCACCACCTGGCCCTTCCGGCCATGGTGCTCGCGGTCGGCGAGATCGCTGTGGTCGCCCGCATGACACGCGTGGGCCTCATCGATGAGCTGACGCAGGACTACGTGCGCACCGCCCGCGCCAAGGGCCTCTCCGAGCGCACGGTCGTGCTGCGTCACGCCCTACGGCGCGCACTCATTCCCGTCACGACCGTCATTGGCGGCCGTGTCGGCCACCTCATCTCGGGCGCGGTGATCGTCGAGACGATCTTCGGCTGGCCGGGGCTCGGGCGACTCCTGGTGATCGCGATGCAGACGCGTGACATGCCCATCGTGATGGGCATCTTCCTCCTCGTGTCACTCAGCGTCGTCATCGCCAACCTCATCACCGACCTGATCTATGGCCAGCTCGATCCGCGCATCGCGTACGGCTAGCGTGGCGAAGTAATTGGGTTGGACGCTGGCCACGGCCGTCGCATGATCGACCGCCTCATCCGGACACCGACGGCACTCATCGGCCTCGGGCTGACGCTCGCGCTGGTGGCGGTGGCCGTCGTCGCGGAGCAGATCGCCCCATACGATCCGCTCGTGATCGTCGGACCGCCGCTCAGTGCACCAAACATGACGTTCCTGATGGGCACCGATGACCTCGGCAGAGACCTGTTCAGCGGAGTGCTGGCGGGCACGCGGACGTCGCTGGCCATCGCGGTGGGAGTGGGGACGCTCACCATGCTCATCGGCACCACGGTGGGATTGGCTGCGGGATTCTGGGGCGGCCTCACCGATGATGTCCTGATGCGCGTGACTGAGCTCTTCCAGGTCCTCCCACGCTTCTTTCTGGCCATCGTCGTCATCGCCCTGTTCGGGCCGGGGCTGGATCGGCTCATCATCGTGCTCGGACTCACCTCCTGGACGACCTTGGCCCGAATCGTCAGGGCTCAGACCCTGTCGATTCGCGAGCGTGAGTTCATCGAGGCGGCGCGGTCACTCGGCTTGAAGGAGTCGCGCATCGTGCGACACCACGTTCTGCCGAACGTGCTGCCAGCCGCCCTCGTGATGCTGGCGCTGGTCATGGGCCAGGCGCTCTTGCTCGAGGCAAGCCTCGGCTTTCTCGGCTTGGGCGACCCGAATGCCATCAGCTGGGGATTTCTTGCCGGGCAAGCACAACGCTTCCTGCGCGTCGCCTGGTGGCTCTCGCTCTTTCCTGGCCTGGCGCTCGTGTGGGCGGTGCTCGCGTTCAACTTGCTTTCCGACGGCCTGAATGAGCTACGCGCGCCGCGAGCCTGATCAGTGAGCCGAATCGATCGAGCGTCATCACCGAGCCGTTTCAGCGCAGGGCCGATGCCGCCGTCGTCATCGCGGCAGCACCTCCGCCACGCGGGTGGCGGAAGCGCTTGAAATCCAGCGCCACAGCGCTCCGAGGGTTACGCCGTAGACGAGGTGAGCAAATAGCAGCGTCCATGCACGCCCGGGCCGATCCTCCGTCGGAGGTGGCAGGATGCGGAGTGCCGGGATCCAACCAAAGTAGCTCACCAGCCAGATGATCAAGGCCCACGGTATCGCCAGGCGCTGCCCGGTGACTGATGCCCGTGAGTTCATCAGCAGGCCGAAGGCGGCCCCACAGACGGTCCCGAATGCGAGATGGGCGGCACCGGCCATGGCGTCCACGGTATCCGGATTCGGCAGCCCGTCGGCCACCGCCATCCCGCGTTCGACAATGCGCTCCGGTGGATGGCGACCCATCAGTCCGATGCGCTCGGAGACCACCATGATGATGCTCATGGCCACGGTCGCTGCGGCGCCGGCAAGGGCACCTCGCACGAGTCCGCCGTTCATGTGCCCAGCCTTCGCATTTCCCATGCCGCGCGCGCATGACCGATATATCGGCCGCGAGCCCTCGAGTTGGATCAGAACGCTTGGCGATCATCAGCCAGACGAGCGCCGATCAAGGACCCGCGGGCGGCGCGCATGGCACTAGAATGGTGAGTAATTGTGATCGCGAGACGAGGCGATCGACAGCGGCAACAAACTTGACCGCGAAAGCCGACTCCGGGCACGGCGCCCGTGACGCGCGGCCGGTCGACTCACATCGGCGAACCCGGCGTCCATCGAAGGACGTGGAGTTCGGACGCAAGGAGGAGACCGTGGCGACCGCCCAGATCCCCAGCACCGCATCAACCTTAGACGCGACCTGGCGCAACCTGTCCACTGCCGAGCTGTACGAGCACGCCATCCGCAACGGCGAGGGAACGATATCGGCGCATGGCTCGCTCGTTGTGCGTACCGGCCAGCACACTGGCCGCTCGCCGCAGGACAAGTTCCTCGTGCGCGAGCCGAGCAGCACCAAGAAGATCTGGTGGGGACCGGTCAACCGGCCGATCAGCGAAGAGGACTACGACAGCCTCCGCTCGCGACTCATGGCCTACATCGGCGCGAAAGAACTCTACAGCCAGGACCTGTACATCGGAGCTCATCCGGATCACCGGCGATCGCTCCGCGTCGTGACCGAGACGGCATGGGCCAGCATCTTCGCCCGCAACCTGTTTCGCAATCCACCTGCCGAGGACCTCGAGGGCTTCGCCCCGAACTTCACGATCATCAATGTTCCCTCGTTCAAGGCCGATGCCGAGGCCGAGGGCGTGCGCTCCGAAACGGCGATCCTGCTGCATCTCGAGCGGATGGAGATCATCATCGTCGGCACCGAGTACGCCGGCGAGATCAAGAAGTCGGCCTTCACCGTCATGAACTACCTGCTGCCCGATGAGGCCGCATTGCCGATGCATTCATCGGTCAATGTCGGTAAGGCCCAGGATCCGGCGCTGTTCTTCGGACTCTCCGGCACCGGCAAGACGACGCTGTCAGCCGATCCGGAACGCAGCCTGATCGGCGACGACGAGCATGGCTGGGGCGCCGATGGTCTCTTCAACTTCGAGGGCGGCTGCTACGCCAAGACCATCCGCCTGTCGCCGATGTACGAGCCGGACATCTTCGCGACCACGCGTCGCTTCGGCACGATCCTCGAGAATGTCGATCTCGACGAGACCACGCGTGAGCTCGACCTCGATTCCGATCGGTTCACCGAGAACACGCGAGGCGCGTATCCCCTCGAGTTCATCGGCAATTCCGATCCGACGGGCATGACCACCCATCCCAAGAACGTCGTCTTCCTGACCGCCGACGCCTTCGGCATCCTCCCGCCCATCAGCCGCCTGACCCGTGAGCAGGCGCAGTATCACTTCATCAGCGGCTACACCGCCAAGCTTGCCGGGACCGAGATCGGCGTGACCGAGCCGAAGGCAACGTTCTCAGCTGGCTTCGGGGCCCCGTTCCTGCCGCGCCACCCGGGCGAGTACGCCGCCATGCTGGCCGATCGGCTCGAGCGTTTCGACGTTCCGGTGTGGCTGGTGAACACCGGCTGGACCGGCGGGCCGTACGGCATCGGCGAACGGATGCGGATCGACCACACCCGCACCATGGTCCGCGCCGCGCTCCAGGGCAAGCTCCGCGATGTCGCGTACGAGACCGATCCGGTCTTCGGGGTTGAGGTTCCGACGTCCATACCGGGCGTGCCGTCCGAGATCCTGCGTCCGCGCGACACCTGGCCGGACCCCGCCGCGTACGACGCCAAGGCGCGCGAGCTGGCCGCGATGTTCGTGGAAAACTTCAGCTCGTATGCCGACGGCGTATCCAACGCGGTCGCCGCTGCCGGCCCTCGCAGCGCGAGCTAGCACGCGAGGATGGCGGGCATTCGGCTCGTCTACATCGGCGGGGCGAGCACCCGTGCGCCGGGAACGGTAGCGTCGTTCGTCGAGCACGGGGAGGCATTCCGCGGCTCCGAGATCGTGCTCGTCGACCTCGATGCGGATCGGCTCGAGGTGGTGCGACGGCTGACCGAGCGTATGGCTGCGGACCGTGGCTTCGACGTTCGCGTCCGCGCCACGACGGATCGTCGATCGGCACTGGACGGCGCCGATGTGGTGCTCACCAGTTTCCGGCCGGGCGGATTCGAGGCGCGAGTGCTGGACGAGACCATTCCACCGCGGCACGGCATCATCGGCCAGGAAACGCAGGGTCCCGGCGGGTTCTTCATGGCGCTCCGCTCGATCGCCGTCATGCGCGAGATCGTGTCCGAGATGGAGCACATATGCCCCGATGCGTGGCTCGTCAACTACACCAACCCGGTGAACATCGTGTCCGAGGCCATCACCCATCACTCGTCGGTCCGCTGCGTCTCGCTGTGCGAGGGTCCGCTCACCTTCCCGCGCGACATCGCACGCGTGGCAGGACTCGATCCCGCCCGACTCGCCGCGACCATGGTCGGGCTGAACCACACCGGCTGGAGCGTCAAGCACGAATACGACGGCGCCGACGTCATGCCGCTGATCGAACGTTCGGCGGCGCGTCTCGACGCCAACGGCGGACCGACCACGCGCGACGAGCTCCTGGTCCACCTCGCGGCCACCATGGGCGCGCTCCCATCGGCCTACCTGTACTACTACTACTTCGCCGATGATGCCCTCGACGCGGCGCGGGCCGCACCCCGGACGCGCGCACAGGAGATCATGGCCAACGTCGATGACTATTGGGTTCACTACCGCGAACAGGCCGATGCCGCCCAACCCCGCCTCGATCCCGACCGGTCGCGAGGCGGCATCCTGGAGCTGGAGCTTGCGGTGAACGTGATCGACGCGATAGTGAACGACCGCGGCACCGTGTGGCCGGTCAACGTTCCGAACCAGGGCGCCCCCCTGCGCGGGTTCCCCGATGACCTCGTGGTGGAGGTTCCTGCACTGGTCTCTGCGGCGGGAATCGAACCGATCGCCGTCCCGGCGCTTCCGCGTCATGTGCGGGGTCTCATCGAATCTCTCGGGGCGTACCAGTCGCTGGCGGCGAATGCCGCATGGTCGGGGACGCGGCGCGACGGGATCCGGGCCCTGGCCGCCCATCCGCTGGTCCGGACCCTCCCGACAGCCGAGGCGCTGTACGACGAGATGGCCGAGGCCCATCGAGCGTACCTGCCAACGCGGCTGCTGGCCTGAACGCGTGACCCTCTTACTGGGAGTCGACGGCGGCAACAGCAAGGTGATCGCCCTCGTCGCCGGCGTGGATGGCTCGATCGTTGGCGCGGCGCGCCGTCTCGGCAGCGCGGACATCTACGCGTCGGCAGGGCCGGAGGCCGCGGTCGCGCTGGTGGAGGCGCTCGTGGACGAGGCGCTGGCGCAGGTCGGAATCGGTCGGGGCGAGATCAGTCGGGCTGTCTTCAGCATGGCCGGCGCAGATTGGCCGGAGGATCACGCGCTCCTGAACCAGGCATTCGGAGCCGCCGGCTTCGGCGGTCCGGCCACCATCGTCAACGACGCCATTGGTGCGCTGACGGGGGCAGTCCCGGAGGGACCGGCGGTGGTCGTCTCGATCGGGACCGGCGCCGCGACCGGGGCCCGAGGGCACGACGGCAGCACCTGGCATTCGAGCTTCTGGCAATCACCTCATGGAGCCGTCGAACTGGCTCAGCGCATGCTCTCCGCAGTCGCGCGCTCGGAGCTCGGCATCGACCCTCCCACGCGGCTGCGCGATCGGCTCCTCCACATTACCGGCGATGACACTGTCGAGGCGGTCCTCCATCGCAACACCGGCCGCGACGCGGAACGGCCACCACCCGTGGGCCGCATGGTTCGAGCCCTGCTCGAAGCGGCAGTGGAGGGCGATGCGGTTGCCGCCGGCATCCTCCGCGCGCACGGCAGTGGTCTGGGCGCCACCGCGGCCGCCGCAGCCAGGCGCGTGCGCATCGCCGACACGCCATTCGCGCTCTCATTCTGCGGAGGTCTCACGCGGCTCGGTACGAGCGCTCTCACCCAAGCCGCTCTGGACGAGGTGCACGCTGCCGAACAGGCGCCGGTCATCGTGGCGCCGCGCTGGGAGCCGGCGGTCGGAGCGCTGCTCATCGGTCTCCGAGCGGAGCTGAAGACCGCACTGCCCGATGACGTCGCTGCGCGACTGGATGCGAGTGCTCCGTCCGCCTCGCTCTACGACGTTTCCTGACCTCTACGTCAGCGCGTCGGACCGAAGAACAGTGCAACCCACTGGTCGAGCAGCGGAGCCGGGGCCTCGACCGCGGCCAGCGCTTCAGGCAGCGGCTCCTCCGCGCCGGCCGGGATGATGAGGACCTGCTCGCCGGGGGCACCCAGGTTGGCGAGGCGCCGAGCTTCGGCGCTGATGTAGGCGTCGCTGCGGAGGTACTCCAGCTCGGCGGCCAGCTCGGCGTTCTCGGCTTCCACGGCCGCGATCTCGATCTCGATCTGAGCGGCGCTCTGGCCGATCTCCCAATTCGTGTAGACCTGCCGTCCGAACTGAACCGCGACGAGCGTTCCGACGATCAGCACCACTGCCATCCATGCCATTCCGCCGCGAGACGCGGGCAAACGCCAGCGCCCTCGGGGGCTGGGCGGCGGTTGAGGAGCATCTGCGGCGAGTTCGATACCGGTCATCGGTTGCAGAGTCTACCCGAGGTTATCCACACCGCGACAGCCGAGCTGTCGCATCGGCTACCGAGGATTTGAACGCCTGTGCTATGTTCGTGATCGAACGGACGTTCGATTTGGAGACTCTGAGCAGCGAGGAAGCCGATGCTGACCGCACCACCCACCACTGCCGACGAGGCCATCGCGTCGCTCCTCGCCGATCCCGCGATTGCCCCCTTGATCGCCGCCCACCGGGAGATCAAGCCGCGGCCTCCGCGTCATGCGCCGTGGCCGGAAGGGATCGACCCGCGCGTTGTGGCAGCGCTGCGCGGCCGCGGGATCGAGGCGCCGTACACGCACCAGGCGGCCGTCCACGCCGCCGCGAGCGCCGGGCGCAACGTCGTGGTCGTGACGCCAACGGCATCGGGCAAGACACTCTGTTACAACCTGCCGGTCCTCGACGCGGTGGCGAAGAACGAGTCGGCACGCGCCCTGTACCTCTTCCCGACCAAGGCCCTCGCCGCCGACCAGCTGGTGGAGCTCCGTGCACTCGCCGATGCGGCCGAGATCGGCCTGAAGACGCACACCTACGACGGCGACACGGCGGCCAACGTTCGCTCCGTCGTCAGGTCCGCTGGCCAGGTCGTGATCACCAACCCGGACATGCTCCACGCGGCGATCCTCCCCCATCACACCAAGTGGTTCAAGCTGTTCGAGAACCTCCAGTACGTCATCATCGACGAGCTGCACACCTACCGCGGACTCTTCGGCTCGCACGTCGCCAACGTCATCCGACGGCTGCGCCGGATCTGCCGCCACTACGGCGCCGACCCGACCTTCATCTGCGCCTCCGCCACCATCGCCAACCCGCAAGAGCTTGCCGAAGGAATCCTGGAGGCGCCGGTCGAGCTGATCGACGACAACGGCGCGCCATCGGGTCGCAAGCACGTCGTCATCATCAACCCGCCGGTGGTGAACGCGCAGCTCGGCATCCGCAGCAGCTCCCTGCTCACGGCGCAGCGGCTCGCTCAGCGCCTGATCCGCGACGGCGTTCAGACCATCGCCTTCGCCCGCAGCCGCACCGCGGTCGAGATCCTGACCACGTACCTGCGCGAGTCGATCCCGGCAGCCCCGGGTCATCCATCGACCATCCACGGCTACCGCGGCGGCTACCTCCCCAACGAGCGGCGCGAGATCGAGCGCGGTCTGCGCGACGGACGCATCCGCGGCGTGGTGGCCACCAACGCGCTCGAGCTGGGCATCGATATCGGCGGCCTCGACGCCGCAATCAGCGTCGGCTATCCCGGCACCATCGCGTCCACCTGGCAGCAGATGGGCCGATCCGGCCGCCGCGCCGGAACCAGCCTATCGGTCATGGTCGCCTCATCGGCTCCGATTGATCAGTTCCTCGCGACCCACCCGGAGTACTTCTTCGACCGGTCGCCCGAGCACGGACGCATCAACCCGGACAACCTGCACCTGCTGCTCGACCACCTCAAGGCGAGCGCCTTCGAGCTGCCGGTGCCTGCGGCCGAACGGTTCGGGCTCGAAGAGACGCCAATGCTGCTCGATGTCCTCGAGGAGGACGGATTCCTGCGCCGTGCCGGTGACGATCGGTACTACTGGAGCCAGGAGAACTTCCCCGCCTCGTCCTTCAGCCTGCGCTCGGCCGCGCAGGAGAACGTGGTCATCATCGATACCACCGGAGATCGGCCACGGGTGCTCGGCGAGGTCGACCTTTTCGCGGCTCCCATGCTCGTTCACGAGCAGGCCATCTACATCCACGCCGGGCGCCAGTTCCACGTCGATCGCCTCGACTGGGACGAGCGCAAGGCCTACGTCCGCGCCGTCGACGTCGACTACTACACGGATGCGGATCTCGGCGTGACCCTCAAGGTCCTCGACGCCTTCGAAGAGCTCCATGGAGCCGATGGCGCGCTGCGCGCACACGGCGAGGTGATGGTCGCCTGGCACGCGACGCTATTCAAGAAGATCAAGCTCCACACCCACGAGAACGTCGGCTGGGGCCCGATCACCCTCCCCGAGCAGCAGATGCACACCACCGGGGCGTGGATCGTGCCCGCCACGTCGGTCGTCGAGCGCTTCGACCGCGAGACGCTCGATGGCGCGCTCATTGGGCTGGCCCGGGTCGCACGCTCGGCTGCGGCGCTCCTCCTGATGTGCGACCCACGCGATGTGGGTGTCCTCGCTCAGGCCCAGGCGCCGCACACGCTGCGTCCGACGCTGTTCCTGTACGACGCTGTGCCCGGGGGCGTCGGGCTTGCGCAGAGGCTGCATGAGCTCAACGCCGAGCTCATCGGCGCGTGCGCGCGCATGGTGCGCGACTGCCCGTGCATCGATGGCTGCCCGTCGTGCGTCGGCCCCCTTGCCGAGGTCGGCGTCCACGGCAAGACCGCATGCGGCGAGCTCCTCGCGGCGCTGGCGGCATGACCACGCGCACGCTCGCGGAACGCCTCGATGCGATCCGATCCGAACACGCTCCGCCGCCCACGCCGCCGCGGGCAATGGTCAACGACCGCATCGGCCTCCTGGCGCGGTGGTTCGACGCGAGCACGGACACGGCGAGTGGTGGCACCGCGCTCATCATCGAGCGCAGCGTGCCCATCGCACCGGACGTGGCAGACGTGCTCTCGGCGTTGACGCCCGCCGCCTATTTCGACACCGAAACGACCGGCCTGTCGACCGGCGCCGGCACCGTCATCTTCATGGCGGCCGTTGCCCGTATCGAAGGGTCACGAGTGACGGTTCGCCAGTATCTGCTCCCCGACTACCCGTACGAGCCGGCGCTGCTCCGCTCCCTCGCGGCCGACCTCGCCGGATTCGCGCGCCTTGTCACCTACAACGGACGGACATTCGACATGCCGATGCTCGCCGCGCGCCTCACCGTTCACGGCCTGTTTCGCGAGCAGGCGGCGCTTCCGGTTGCCCACGATGACCTGCTGCCCGACGCTCGTCGCCTCTTCCGACGGCCCCTGGGCGGCGCACGCCTGGCCGACGTGGAATCCGGCGTGCTCGGAGTGCGACGGACGTCCGACTGCCCGGGAAGCGAGGTTCCGGGCCGCTACTTCGGATACCTGCGCGGCGGATCGCCCGACATCCTGGCCGAGGTGCTGGACCACAACTTCCAGGACGTCGTCAGCCTTGTGCTGCTGGAGGCCGAGCTGTGCCGCATCCGCGCCGGCGGCTGGCGCGAGGCGCGCGTGCTCGATCCGCGCGGCATGGCGCTCGAATTGCTGCGCGCAGGCGCCGTGGACGATGCGCTCGAGCTGGTCGAAACCGCGCAGGCGATCGCCACGGACCCGGCCGAGGCTAACGCGTTGCGTCGCGTGGCGTCACGTCTGCTCATCGCACTCGGCCAGGTTGATCGCGCCGAGCAGCTGTGGACACTGGGGACGCGTCGAGCATCGGTCGATGCCGCCGGCGCGTGGATCGAGGTGGCGCGCATCCGCGAGCGTCATCGAGGAAACCTGGCAGGGGCGATGGAAGCAGCCCAGGCCGCGTCACGTGTGCTGGATGTCGCCTTCGCCCTCGGTCGGGGCGGCTCCATGCACGAGGTCGGACGCACGCGGATCGCGGTCGAACGGCGGCTGC
>JACDHU010000030.1 GCA_013820865.1 Chloroflexota bacterium | reverse complement strand
AGTCGTTCCGAGCGCATCGCGAAGTACAACCGTTTGCTGCGGATCGAGGAGGAGCTCGGCGACGCCGCGGAGTACGCCGGCGTTCGCGCCTTCGCCGAGCATCGCGGATGAATGACGAGGCGCTCAACCGCGCCTTCTGGGACGATTATGCCGATAGTTACCAGGCCGACCACGGACCGCAGCTGGCCGTGCACGGCGCTGGTTGGGGCGTGTGGCAGATTCCCGAGACGGAGCTGCGCATCCTCGGCGACGTCGCGGGACGCCGTGTGCTGGAGCTCGGTTGCGGGGCGGCTCAATGGTCGATCGCGCTTGCCCGCCGGGGGGCGCGTCCCATTGGCCTGGACCTGTCCCAGCGCCAGCTGGACCATGCCGCTGCGGCGATCGAGGCGGCCGGCGTGGAGGTGGCCCTGATCCATGGCAACGCGGAGAGCGTGCCGCTTCCTGGCGCCAGCCTCGACATCGTCTTCTGCGACCACGGGGCGATGGTCTTCGCCGATCCGTTCGCGACGGTGCCGGAGGCGGCGCGCCTCTTGCGCGACGGAGGTCAGCTTGCGTTTAGCATGCACACGCCTTTGGCAGAGGTCTGCTGGCCGTCCGGAAGCGAGGAGCCGCGGGACCGCCTGACCAACGACTACTTCGGCATGCATCGCGCCGACGTGAGCGAGTCCGGCCATGCGGAATTCCAACTGCCGTATGGCGAGTGGTTACGGCTCTTCGTGCGCAGCGGCTTCGTCGTCGATGACCTGGTCGAACTACAGCCGGCGCCCGAGGCGACGAGCACCTACCAGACCGATATCGGTCGTGACTGGGCGCGTCGCTGGCCGCTCGAGCACATCTGGAGCGTTCGCCGCCGCAGATAGTTGGCCCAGATAGCTGGCCTGATGGCTAGCTGGCCTGATGGCCGACCCGTCAGCTCTCGGAGCTGTCGCCCTCGTCGCTGCTCTTGGCACGCCGCCGCGCGGCGGCCGATTCGCGACTGGCACGCGTGACGGCGACCTTGGCCTTGCCGGCCGCGGTGCGCGGTCGGTCGGTTGCCTTACCGGCAGCTGCCTTGGATGCCTTCGCGACCGCAACCTTCTTGCGCTGCGCCGTCTTGCTGGCGGTGGTCTTGCGCTTCGGCGCCGTCGGAGCGGTGACTTCGCTGCCGTCGAGTAGATGCGCCGCGTTGACCTTGGTCATCAGGCGGCTCTTTCGGCGCGCGGCGTTGTTCGGATGAATGATGCCCTTCTCGGCGGCCTTGTCCAGGGCGCTGATGGCGGCTGCGACAGCCTCGGGTCCGTTTCCGTCGGATCGGCCGAGGGCGATGTCGGAGGCCTGCTGCACGAGGGTCTTCGCCTCGCTCTGGGTTCGGCGATTCACAGCGCGACGACGAAGCGACTGGCGCACGCGCTTGAGGGCGGAGGGCGTGCGCGCGCCCTTCCAGGTACGGGCTGTTCTTGCCACGTGGGGTCCTCAGCTTGGGGTTCAATGCACAAAAAACAGGCGCCTACGAACAGCGCATGTGGATTCGAGACTATACCATCGGTGGGACGACCGGGCCACTCGACAAGATCGACGGCAGCAGCGACAATCCCGGCATCGATCCGCTGATGGCAGGATCAGCCCAGTCTGTCAGGCGAATCCGAACGGAGAACCCGAAGAGGCGACGCGCCCACAGCCCGAGGGCGCAACGATCGCACGCCGCCATGCGTCTCTTTGAAGACCAGCCATGACGACCGCCACGTTTCCCCGTCGCCTCATCCGCCCGATGGCCACGCCGCCGGCGCGTCGTTCCACGCTCATCGGCTTTGTTGCCACGCTGCTCGTCGGATTGCTCGCGGTCGCCGGCACCTCCGCCGCAATGGCCATCGCCACCGGCGACGCGGTCATGCGTGGCGTCAGCATCGGCGGAGTGGACATCGGCGGGCTCGACCGTGCGGCAGCAATCCAACGCCTCGAAGAGCGGCTTCCGTCGCTCAGCGCGGGCCAGGCGACGATCGTGGTGGACCGCAGCCAGGAAGTCGTGAGCTACGACGCGATCGGCCGCCGGTATGAGCTGGATGCCATGCTCGATGGTGCCGTCGCCGTTGGCCGCAATGGCGATCCTCTCGCCGATGGCATTGCCCGTCTGCGCTCGCTCGTGCATCCCACGGCGCTGATCCCGCTGGTGCACGCCTTCGATCCGGCTGCTCTCGACCAGGTCTCGACGGAGGTCGCCCGCCGCGTCAGCCGTTCACCGCTGGAAGCGGTGGTGATCCGCGACGGCATGGCGTTCGAGGTCCGACCAGCCGAGGACGGCCGTGGCCTCGAGCCGGCCGCGGTGGTCGAGGCTCTCGGCGCGGCCGTCACCACCATTGATCCGGCCGATGTCGTGATCGAGCTCGAAGCGGCGAGCCTTGCGCCGATCGTCAGTACCGCGGAGGCACACGCAGCCGCTGCAGCCGCCACGGCCATGGTCGCCGATCTCGAGCTGACGATCCCGGATGCCGGTGAGGACGAGGTGTTCGCAATCAGCGCCGATACGATCGCGACGTGGATCAGCTTCGGTCCCCTGGCTGACCAGGATTACGCGGCCCGCATCGATGCCGGGTCGGCCGGCACCGAGATCGCCGCGCTGGTCGAGGCGGTTGATCGCGATCCGATCAATGCGTGGATCAGCGTTGCCGGTAGCGGCATGGGCGGGGTGGTCGCCGGTCAGACTGGTCGTGAGCTCGATATCGAAGCCTCGACGGATGTCCTGCTCGCCACGCTCACCGATCGCGGCGGTGGCGCGGCGACAGGGTCGCTCGCGCTTGCTGTCAACGTCGCTGAGCCTGCACTGACCACCGAGGCAGCCGAAGCCGCGCTGCCGCAGATGGAGTTGGTGTCGTCCTGGACCACCACCTACGTATCGAACGACGGGAACGGGTTTGGCGCGAACATCAGCATTCCGGCTCAGGACCTCGATGGCTACAACCTTGCACCCGGCGCGTGGTTCAGCTTCTGGGGCGGCATCGGCCCCATCAACCTGGAGCGCGGCTACACGTATGGCGGTGCCATCATCAACGGCCGGAGCGTTGCGAACGGCGCACTGGCTGGCGGCATCTGCTCCACATCGACGACGCTCTTCAACGCGGCGATGCGGGCGGGGCTGGAGATCGGCGACCGGGCGGCGCACTACTACTACATCGACCGCTATCCAACCGGGCTCGACGCGACGGTCTCGATCTACGACGAATGGGTCACCGACATGACCTTTCGGAACGACACTGGACATCCGATCGTGATTCGTGGCTTCGGCACGCCCGGCCAGGTGACGTTCCAGATGTGGGGAGTGCCCAATGGCCGGACCGTCGCGCTCAGTGACCCGGTGATCACCAACCGGCGCACGGCAACCGAGACCACCCGGGTGAGCGATGACCTGGCTCCGGGGACGAGCCGGCGAGTCGAGTATCCGCACGACGGACTCGATGTCTCCGTTTCGCGCACCGTCACCGCGGGAGACGGCACGGTCCTGCACCAGAACACCTGGTTCAGCAAGTATCGGCCGGTCAACGGCATCACCCTCGTCGGGCCGGCTGCGGAGGCGGATCCGGCCGACGATGAAGACGAGGATGAGGAAGGCGATACGGCCGGCGGCATCGGCGACGCACCGCCGGAGGACGACGAGCCCTAGCCGGTCAGCCCAGACCCGCACTCTCCGCTAGACTCCGCGGCGAGTGATTCCCCCGGAGCGTATTCGCAACTTCAGCATCGTCGCGCACATCGACCACGGCAAGTCGACCCTTGCCGATCGGCTGCTCGAGGTGACGCACACCATCGACAAACGCCTCATGCAATCGCAGGTGCTCGACTCGATGGAGCTTGAGCGCGAGAAGGGCATCACCATCAAGGCCCGGGCCGTGCGGGTCCACTTCGACGCCGCCGATGGGCACACCTACGCACTCAACCTGATCGACACGCCCGGACACGTCGACTTCACCTACGAGGTGAGCCGATCCCTCCAGGCCTGCGAGGGCGCGATCCTGGTGGTTGATGCGACCCAGGGCATCGAGGCGCAGACGCTCGCCAACGTTCACCTGGCCATGGCCCAGAACCTCACCATCATCCCGGTCATCAATAAGATCGACCTCCCCTCGGCCGATCCGGAAATGGTTCTCGACGAGCTCGAGGAGACGCTCGCCATCCCGCGCCAGGAGGTGCTCCTGGCCAGCGCCAAGGACGGGACCGGCGTGCGCGAGATCCTCGAGGCCATCGTGGAACGGGTGCCGCCCCCGGCTCACGACGGGCGCGCCCCGCTGGCTGCGCTCGTGTTCGACAGCCACTACGACCCGTATAAGGGTGTCGTCGCCTACGTCAGGCTGGCCGCCGGCACGCTCCGCGATCACGACCGCATCCGGTTCATGGCCACCGGGGCCGAGTCCGACATCCTCGAGCTTGGATATTTCCGGCCGCAGCCCGTGCCCACGACGCGGCTGGTGGCTGGCGAGGTCGGCTACGTCGCCACGGGCCTGAAGAGCATCCGCGAGGTACAGGTCGGCGACACGCTGACCTCGGCGGATGGTGGAGCGACCGAGCAGCTGCCGGGCTACCAAGAGCCGCTACCCCTGGTATTCGCCGGGATCTACCCGATGCGCGGCGACGACTATCCCGAGCTGCGCGACGCGCTCGACAAGCTCCACCTCAATGATGCCGGCTTCGTGTACGAGCCCGAGTCCTCGGTCGCGCTTGGCTTCGGCTTCCGATGCGGCTTCCTTGGTCTGCTGCACATGGAGATCACCCAGGAGCGCCTCGAGCGCGAGTTCGATCTCGACCTGATCGCATCCGCTCCCAGCGTCGAGTACCGCGTCAAGGTGCTTCATAAGGCCGATGAGCTGGTCATCGACAACCCGGCCCAGATGCCGGGACCCGGCGAGATCGAGCAGATCAGCGAGCCCTGGGTGTCGACCCAGGTCATCACACCCACGGACTACATCGGTCCGCTGATGGAACTCGCCACCACGCGTCGCGGCGAGTTCCAGAACATGGAGTACCTCGACCCCAGGCGCGTCAACATGCACTTCGAGATGCCACTCGGCGAGCTGATCATTGACTTCTACGACCAGCTCAAGAGCCGATCATCCGGCTATGCCAGCCTGGATTACTCGTACATCGGTTACCGTCCGGGCGACCTGGTGAAACTTGACGTCCTCGTAGCAGGGGAGCCAGTCGATGCGCTCAGCCTCATCGTGCATCGGTCCAACGCGTATCGGTCCGGAAAGGCCCTGGTCGACAAGCTCAAGGAGCTGATCCCGCGCCAGATGTTCGAAGTGCCAATCCAGGCTGCCATCGGCTCGCATATCATCAGCCGCGAGACGATCCGGGCCATGCGCAAGAACGTGCTCGCCAAGTGCTACGGCGGTGACATCACCCGGAAGCGCAAGCTGCTCGAGAAGCAGAAGGAAGGAAAGCAGCGGATGAAGCGGATCGGTTCGGTCGAGATCCCGCAGGAGGCCTTCCTTGCCGTGCTGCGCATGAATGATGGCGCCTAGATGAGCTTCTTCGACTCGCTGCGGCTGGCGATCGCCCTTGGTTTGACGCTCTTCCTGGTCCTGTTGCGCTTCGATTCCGAGCGAATCACGCGCTCCGACTACTTCCGCTATCGGACGCCGTGGATGGGTCCGGTGAGCTACTACATCCTCGTCATCGTCTTCGCGGTCGGCATCGCCTTCATCCTGCCGTCCGGCCGCGACCAGCTGTTCCTGACCGGTGGCGAGACCGACGAGATGCTCCCGATCATGGCGCTGTTCGTTGGCGTGGCCTTGCTCAACGGCGTGGCCTTGGCCTTCCTGCGCTACGGGAGCATCCTCCCGCTGCCGCTGGAACTCCTGCCCTCGCGGGTGCTCGGGGCCGCGGCCAATGCCGTCAGCGAGGAGCTTCAGTTCCGCTCCATCGTGCTCGGCATGCTTCTGTTCGCCGGACTCGATGTGGGTTGGGCGATTGCGGTCCAGGCGATCGTCTCGGGGCTCGCGCATCGACGGCTGTGGCACGACCGTGACTGGTACTTCCTGGCGGCCTCGGTGCTCCTGGGGTGGGCGGCCGGCGTGGTGACCGTGGAGACTGGCTCGATCATTCCCGCCATCGTCGGCCACTTCGCGGTGTCCATGGCGCTCTTTGCGTTCGCCGGAGGGCGCCTGCGCCAGCGACCGATCTGAGGCCGACCTCGACCTCTTATCGACTCCCACCGCTCGATGCCGGGCACTCTCGATTACGCACGCCACGCCACGTGGCGTGGCACCAGGCAGCGGTGCCGTGGAGGCGACGCAAGGTGGTAGCGTGCTGACGCATGACCCCGGTCCCGCATCACCTGTACGTGCACGTGCCGTTCTGCCGGCTGGTGTGCGCGTACTGCGACTTCGTCACGGTCGGCGGGCGAGCCGATGACACCCCGCGCTACACCGATGCCCTCCTGGACGAGCTGGCAGTGCGACCGGCTCCCGGTGAGCTGCGGACCGTGTACTTCGGCGGTGGCACCCCATCCTTACTTTCCGGCGTTCAGGTCGGCCGGGTGATCAGCGCCGCGCGGGAGCGATGGCCGGACGTGGCACTCGAGGAAGTCACCCTCGAGGCGAACCCCAGCCAACGGGAGGCTCCGGATTGGAGTGGCCTCCGGGCCGCAGGCGTTACCCGAATCAGTCTCGGCGTCCAGTCGCTACGCGAAACGGACCTTGTCGCGTTGGCGCGCGGGCACTCCGCGAGCGAGGCGCGCGGGGCCTTTGCATCGGCCCGGGAGTCCGGCTTCGAGAACATCAGCATCGATCTGATCTACGGCATCCCCGGGCAGTCGCTGGCTGATTGGCGCGCGGGCCTCGAGGCGGCGCTGGAGCTGGGTCCGGACCACGTGAGCTGCTACGCGCTCCAGTTGGCGCTTTCACCCGATGAGTGGGCCGCGCCGCCGAGGCCGGGGGCACTGCGCTGGCGAAACCGGATGGTGCCGCGGCAGGATGATGAATTGGCCAGCGATCAGTACCGGCTCACCGAGGATGTGCTCGCAGCGGCAGGGTACCGTCACTACGAGCTCAGCTCGTGGGCGCTTCCTGATCGCGAAGCCCGTCACAACTCGGCATATTGGGCGCGACGGGCGTACACCGGCATCGGTGCCGGCGCGCATTCCTACGACGGTGCAGCCGAGCGCTCATGGAACGTGCGTGACCTCGACGCCTATCTCCTCGCCGCCGAGACGGGCGAGCGACCGATCGCCGACCGCGAGGTGCTCGACGAGCAGATCCGCGCATTCGAAGCCATCGCGCTCGGACTCCGCCGGGTGGACGGAATCAGCCGGACGGCGTTCGTGGGCGAGTTCGGACACGATCCCATGGAGCGCTACGCCGCGGGCGTCGCTGCGACGGTTCGAAACGGCTTGCTCGAGGTCGAGGGCGACGTCATCAGGCTCACATCGAACGGCCGGTTGCTCGCGTCGGAGGTCCTCGTCGCGTTCGTGCCCGAGCCGCCCACAGGGTCCGCCGCGCGGCGTTGACATGGCCTTGGCGGTGGCGGTACGATGCCACAATCATCTCGTTAGCACTCTCATTACGAGAGTGCCAATCATTTCCTGAGGTCGGCCATGATGGAAGAACGTCATCGCGTGACGCCGATCCGGCCCGCTCTCGAGCTGACGGATCGGCAGCGAGCCGTGCTGCGCGCCGTCGTCGAGGACTACGTCCTGACGGCTGTGCCGGTCGGTTCCAAGGCGCTGCTGGGACGCTACGCGCTTGGCGTATCGCCGGCAACGGTGCGCAGCGCCATGGCCGAGCTCGAGTCGCTTGGCCTGCTGTCGCACCCGCACACCAGCGCTGGTCGCGTGCCATCCGACCTCGGGTATCGACTGTACGTCGAGTCATTGATGCGGGAAGCGGACCTCGACCAGTCGGATCGGCTCATGATCCGTCACCAGTTCAGCCAGGTACAGCTGACCAGCAACGACTGGTTGCGCCTGGCGGCGTCGATCCTCGCCGGCAGCACGCGATCCGCGGCGGTCGTGACGCCAGCCCGCTCGCGCCGCGCCCGATTCGGGCACGTGCAGCTTGTTGCCCTGGCCGACGGCACGCGCCTGTTGGTGCTCGTGCTGCGCGACGGCAACGTCGTCCAGCGCCGGCTCGACCAAATGGCAATCCAGCGCGAGCTGCCGGACGCCGTGCTCGACCAGACGGAGCTGGATCTCACCGCAGCCGCCCTGAACACTGAGCTTGCAGGCCTCTCGGCACCGCAGGTGCGCCGCCGCAGCGACAAGCTGCCGGGGCTCGCGGCGCGCATCTCGACCGCGGTCATCTCACTGCTCGAAGAGGCCGATTCGGTCGTGGTCGAGGATGTCTTCACTGACGGCATCGTCAACGTCCTCGAGCAGCCCGAGTTCGCGAAGGGCAGCAAGCTGCGGCCCATCCTTGAGGTGCTCCAACGTTCCGATTTCCTCGAGCAGCTCGTTCCGGTCCTGACGCGCAGCGGTGGCGTGCACGTGATCATCGGCCGCGAGAATACGAACGACGCCATGCACGAGGTCAGCCTCATCTTTGCCCCGTATGGCGCGCCGGATCGGGCCCTCGGCTTGCTGGGGGTGCTGGGTCCGACCCGCATGCGCTATCCGCGCGCCATCCCGACCGTTCGGTACCTATCGACGCTCATGAACGAGCTCATCAACATTCATTACGGCGAGACCCAATGACCGATCATCCCGCACCCGGGCGCCCGGCCGGTCGCCGGACGAAGACGCGCGGCGACGAGCGCGTCGACGCCATCACGACGCCATCGCGCATTGAGCTCGCCGAGCGACTCGAGCTGCTCGAGCGCGAGCTGGAGAACCTGCGACGCAGTGACGAGGAGCATCGCAACAACTGGCATCGCAGCGCGGCCGACTTTGCGAACTACAAGCGCCGCACCGACGACGAGCGCGCGACGGTGACGCAGTTCAGCAACCTGATCCTCATCAGCAAATTGCTCAGCGTGCTCGATGACTTCGACCGCGCGCTGGACAATGTCCCGCCCGACGCGCATGACCCGTGGGTCGAGGGCGTTCGCCTTACCGAGCGCAAGCTGCGCGGCGTTCTCGACGCCGAGGGCGTCACGCCCATCGAGGCCGTCGGCCAACCATTCGACCCCAACCTGCATGAAGCGGTCGTCCACGAGGAGACCGAGGACCATCCCGATAACGACGTGATCGGCGAGCTGCAGCGCGGATACCGCCTGCACGACCGGATCATCCGGCCGAGCCTCGTCCGAGTGGCGAACAATCCGAAGGAGCACTGAATTCCCATGGGCAAGATCATCGGCATCGACCTGGGCACGACGAACTCGGTCGTGGCCGTCATGGAAGGCGGGGAGCCCCAGGTCATCACCAACGCGGAGGGCGGTCGGACGACACCATCCGTCGTCGGCTTCCCGAAGAGCGGCGAGCGCCTCGTCGGCCAGGTGGCCAAGCGACAGGCGATCACCAACCCGGAGAACACCGTCTTTTCCATCAAGCGCTTCATGGGGCGTCGCTTCGACGACCCCGAAGTTCAGCGCTCCACGGGTCTTGTCCCGTATGAGGTCGTCAAGGATCCGAAGTCGGACGGCATCGTGGTCAAGCTCGGCAACGACAAGCATTTCAGCCCGCCGGAGATCAGCGCCATGATCCTCCAGAAGCTGAAGGCCGATGCCGAGGCGTACCTGGGCGAGAAGGTGACCGAGGCCGTCATCACCGTGCCGGCCTACTTCGATGACACGCAGCGCCAGGCGACCAAGGATGCCGGCCGCATCGCCGGTCTTGATGTGAAGCGGATCGTGAATGAGCCGACCGCATCGGCCCTGGCCTACGGGCTGGACAAGCAGAAGGACGAGAAGATCGCCGTCTACGATCTGGGCGGCGGCACCTTCGATATCAGCATCCTCGAACTGAGCGAGGGCGTCTTCGAGGTCCGCTCGACGAACGGCGACACGCACCTCGGCGGTGACGACTTCGATCAGCGCATCATCGATTGGCTGGGCGAGGAGTTCCGCAAGAGCGAGGGCATTGACCTGACCAAGGATCGGATCGCGCTCCAGCGTCTGAAGGAGGCGGCCGAGAAGGCGAAGATCGAGCTGTCGAGCACGACCTCCACCGAGATCAATCTGCCCTTCATCAGCGCCGATGCGTCCGGCCCCAAGCATCTCGTACTGAACCTCACCCGCGCCAAGCTCGATGATCTGGTCGCGGACCTTGTCAGCAAGACCGCGGAGCCCGTCAAGAAGGCACTGGCCGATGCCGGCATGAAGCCGGCCGACATCGACGAGGTGATCCTGGTCGGTGGCATGACGCGCATGCCGGCCGTCGTCGAGGCGGTGAAGAAGATGTTCGGCGGCAAGGAGCCGCACAAGGGCGTCAATCCCGACGAGGTGGTGGCTGTCGGCGCGGCGATCCAGGCCGGCGTCCTGGCCGGCGAGGTCAAGGATGTCCTGCTGTTGGACGTCACCCCGCTCTCACTCGGCATCGAGACGATGGGCGGCGTGGCGACGAAGATGATCAACCGCAACACCACCATCCCGACGTCGCATACCCAGATCTTTTCGACCGCTTCGGATAATCAGCCCAGCGTCGACATCGTCGTGCTCCAGGGCGAGCGCGAGATGGCCGGCGACAACAAGAAGCTGGCGACCTTCCGGCTCGATGGCCTTCCTCCGGCTCCGCGCGGCGTGCCGCAGGTCGAAGTGACCTTCGACATCGATGCCAACGGCATCCTCAACGTGGCGGCCAAGGACAAGGCGACCAACAAGGAGCAAAAGGTCGCGATCACGGCTTCGTCCATGCTCGCCAAGGAGGATGTGGACAAGATGGTCCGCGACGCGGCCGAGCACGCTGAGGAGGACCGGGCGCGCCGCACCGCGACCGAGTCGCGCAACGAGGCCG
>JACDHU010000237.1 GCA_013820865.1 Chloroflexota bacterium | reverse complement strand
CGCGGATCGGTGCAAATCACGCATGGATCGACGCCGGTCTCGGTGATGTTGCAGCACACGCCGCAATACGCCACGTCCTCCTTGATGGAGACCAGCGCCGCCGCGAGGGATCGGGCGTCATCAGTCGAAGCACGCAGGACGTGATAGGTCAGGCGCTGCGCCGTCTTGGTGCCGACGCCGGGGAGCTTGCTGAACTCCTCGATCAGGCGCGCGACCGGCGCAATGAGTCCCGCCACCGGCGGCTCAGCCGAATCCCGGGAGACCGGGCATACCAGGCAGACCCATGGCACCCGCGATGCCGCCCATGCGCTCGCGCTCCAGCTCCTTGCTCTGCGCGATCGCCTCGTTGATGGCGGTCATCACCAGGTCCTGGAGCATCTCGGCCTCATCGGGGTCGATGGCCGAGGGATCGATCTCGACGCTTCGCACCTCCTGTGCGCCTGTGATCACGATCCGAACGGCTCCCCCGCCGGCGGTCGCCTCGAGCGTGGTCTCCTTCAACTCCTCCTGGGCCTGGGCCATCTGGGTCTGCATCTGCTGCGCCATCTTGGCAATATTCGAGATATTCACGCGTCACTCCTGCCTTGAATCTGATTCGCTGTCCCGCCAGTCTGGCGGATCAGCGCACTTCGGGCGCGTCCACGAGCTCGCCGCCGGTGATCTTCAGAACACCCTCGAGCAGGGCGCGCGCCTCGGGGTCGTCCGCGGCACCAACCGCCTGTTCGACAGTCAACGGCTCGAGCTCCAGGTTGCTGGCGACGCACTCGATGGCGAACGAGCCCCCGAACATCTCGCCGAGGAGGATCTCGATGGCGCCTGAGCGCTGCGAGATCCGCGAGCGCATGAATTCGCGCCCCTCGGGGAAGGCGAGAGTCAGCCGCGCCCCATCCCGTGCGATGGGGCGACACTCCTTCAGCAGGGGCTTGATGACCGGGTTGGCGCGCTCGACAACCTCGGCCCAGCGCGCGCGAAGCTCCGCGACGTCACCGGCGCCTCTTGACGCAGAGGCCGCTTGAGCCGATGCCGGCTCCGGCGCAGATTGCGGTGGCGTGGCTGGAGCCGGGGCAATGCGGCGCTGGGCTGACGGTGTCTGGGCTGGCGGTGTCGGGGCAGGGACGGCCCGGGCGGCTACGGGCATGGCCTGCGTGACGACTGGGGCCGGTGCCGCAATCTCGATCCCGAGCAGCTCCAGGATGAGTCGGGCGCGACCTTCGCGTGCGCCGATGCCGGCGGCTTCGGCCAGCGCGCGCAGGATCGTCGCCAAGCGACGGGCGGCGACGGGATCGGCGGCCGATGCGAGCAAGCGACGGCGCGCCTCGGTTTCGGCCTGGGCGGCGATCTGCGCAAGGTCGCGTCCGGCATCGGCCAATGATGCGACGCAGTCGAGGGCAACCGGCGCATCACCGGCCTCGTAGGCGTTGACGAGCTCGATAATCGTCTCCTCATCGGCGAGGCCAACCGCCTCGCGCACATCGACCAGGGTCAGGCGGCCACTGGCGAAGGACAACACCTGGTCGAGCAGCGATTCGGCGTCGCGCATTCCCCCATCGGCCAGGCGGGCAACCAGGGCCAGCGCGTCTTCATCGGCCTCGGCGCCTTCTGCAGTGCAGATACGGGTCAGCTTGCCGATGATGGTGGCCTCGCCGATGCGTCGGAAGTCATGACGCTGCGTGCGGCTGATGATGGTGGCCGGCACCTTGTGGGTATCGGTCGTGGCCAGGATGAAGACGACGTGGTCGGGAGGCTCCTCGATCAGCTTGAGCAGCGCGTTGAAAGCATGCGTGCTCAGCATGTGGACCTCGTCGATAATGTACACCCGGCGACGCAGCTCGGAAGGAGCGGTGAGCGCCCGCATGACGAGGTCGCGCGCATCCTCCACAAGCCCGTGACTGGCGGCATCGATCTCGATGACATCGAGCGCCCGGCCCTCGCGGATGGAGACGCAGGCGGGACAGGCATCGCACGGGTCCCCATCCGAGCCGATGGCGGTGCAGTTGATGGCCTTGGCCAGGATCCGCGCCGTGGACGTCTTGCCGGTGCCACGCGGCCCGACGAAGAGGTACGCATGGGCGAGCCGATCGCCGCTGATGGCACGGCGCAGGGTCGTGACGATCGGATCCTGACCGATGAGCTCAGCGAAGCGCTGCGCGCGGAAACGGCGGTAGAGCGCGCGGTTCGAAGCGGGCGGATCGTCGATCACGGGCTGGGCTGCGGGCATGCGAGGTACCGTACACCGATTCGATGGCGCTCATCGGTGGAGAGAATGAATCGGCCGTGCACCCGATGTCGATTCGCACCTGCTCGCACTCACCCACGCGTCCGGCTCCAGCCAGGTTGTCCCACGGCACCCGCAGGCGATCGCTTACCGCTGCTTCCTTCCGGATCTGACGGGATTCACGGACCTACGCTGCGCGGGACCCGACTCTCGACGTCGGACGACGGTGGTGGTGGCCGAGCGGTGTGGACCTCGACCGGGAATTCAGCTCCGCTAGAGCGGTTTGCGGATACAGGGCACCGCTAGTTCCCCGCCTAGCACGACCGGCCGCGATGGTAGGTCGCAGGACCGCATCGGTCAATTCGGAGGTGGCGGAGAGGGAGGGATTCGAACCCTCGACGGGTTGCCCCGAACGGCATTTCCAGTGCCGCGCCATAGGCCTCTAGGCGACCTCTCCACGAAGCCGATAGTGGCGGAGAGGGTGGGATTCGAACCCACGGTACGGTTACCCGCACACCGCTTTTCGAGAGCGGCACCTTCAACCACTCGGACACCTCTCCTCGCCGGGAGGGAGTCTAGCGCACGCTAGACCGATGCGGATTCCGTGGACAGGCGTCGAGCCTCCGACTCGCGAACCCCCGACACGACCGACAGCTGGTGCGGCAATGCGGGGTCGCGGGCGAGCTGGATGACGCTGCCGGCGGCGCCGTGATCCGGGTCCGGGACGGCGAAGACGAGTGCCCGGACTCGCGCCTCGACCAGGGCGCCGGTGCACATCGCACACGGCTCGTGGGTGGTGAAGATCGTCACCTCGGCCAGGCGCCGCGTGCCCATCTTACGGGCGGTGGCCTGGATGGTGAGGAGCACGGCGTGGGCGGTCGGATCGTCCTGGAGCGCCGACCGATCGTGATCGCGCGCGATCATGGCGTCGTCGATGACGGCGACGGCCCCGATCGGCTCCTCGCCCTCTGCGGCGCCGCGCCGCGCCTCGGCGATCGCCTCGGCCATGTAGAGCTCGTAGTTCATCGGTCCGCCTCTCGTGCGGGCATCACGGGCGTGGAGCCCGACGCTCAATCGAGTCTAGCAGAGGTGGGTACGAATCCGGCATTTGCGATACTCGAGGCAGCCGCGCGCGGACTCCCGTCCGGGTGGCCGTATGTTCAGGCGGTGACGACCTCGGCGCCAAGGCTGACGAGCTGTGTCGCGATGACGATCACCAGGCTCGTGGCCGCGAAGATCGTGACCAG
>JACDHU010000236.1 GCA_013820865.1 Chloroflexota bacterium | reverse complement strand
TCCAGGTCTCGAGCAACATCTTCTTTGCCCACGTCGGCCTGGAGCTCGGGCCTGATCCATTCCTGAGCTACGCGCGGCGCTTCGGATTCTGCGCTCCTCTCGAGATCGGCCCGCCGGAGCGCGCGCTCAACGTGTCGACCAGCTACGTGACGGCCAACGTCGATGGCGATTGCTCGCCCTTCGACGGGGACGTCCTGCTCGCGAGTGCCTCCTTCGGCCAGGGCGAGACGGTGGCCACGCCGGTTCAGATGGCGCTCGTGGCGGCCGCGATTGCCGGCGACGGCGTGATGCCGCACCCATTCGTGGTTCGCGACGTGCGCGCACACGCCGATGGAGACACGCCAAGCGAGACGGTGCTCGACACGTTCTCCTCGCGCGGCGGGACGCGCGTCATCAGCAGCGAGGCGGCGCGCGCCACGCGGTCGGCGATGGTGGATGCCGTGAACGGTGAGCTCGGTCGCGTGTACGCGGGGCAGGGCGACATCACCCTGTACGGAATCAGCAACGCCCGATCGGCTGGCAAGACCGGGACCGCGCAGCTCGGCGGCGAGCAGGCGCCGCACTCATGGTTCATCGGCTTCGCGCCAGCCGAGGAGGGCGGCGAGCCCGAGATTGCTATTGCCGTGCTGATCGAGAGTGGCGGGTCGGGATCGGACCGGGCTGCCCCGATCGCGGGACGCGTGATGGCGCAGTGGCTCCAACTCAGTGGCGACTGAACCAACCTATAACGTGCTGGGGTATTGTTGAACGTACCGATCGGGCCCGAGGCGGTGCCCATGGCCCGGGATAGGGGAGAGCAACTGATCGTGAACAACGTCCAGCAGCCGGCCGAGCGCGTGGTCGCCAGCGTCGAGCGCGTCATTGTCGGAAAGCACGTGGAAGTGCGCCTCGCCCTCGTGGCGCTGCTGTGCCAGGGGCACATCCTCATCGAGGACGTGCCGGGCGTCGGCAAGACGATGCTCGCCAAGGCGTTGAGCCAGAGCATCGGCTGTTCTTTCCGGCGTATCCAGTTCACGCCGGACCTCCTGCCTTCCGACGTCACCGGCCTCTCGATCTTCAACCAGAAGACCACCGAGTTCGAGTTCAGGCCGGGACCGATCATGGCCCAGGTCGTCCTGGCCGATGAGATCAACCGCGCGACTCCGAAGACGCAGAGCGCGTTGCTCGAATGCATGGAGGAGCGCCAGGCGACGATCGATGGGGTGACCCATCAGATGCCGTCCCCGTTCCTCGTCATCGCCACCCAGAACCCGATCGAGTACGAGGGCACCTTCGCACTCCCCGAGGCACAGCTCGACCGTTTCATGCTTCGCCTGCGCCTGGGCTACCCGAAGGCAATGGAGGAGCTCGTGATCCTGGACGAGCAGAAGCGACGGCATCCGCTCGCCGAGGTGGAGCAGGTGCTCGGCCTCGAGGAGCTGCGCGAGATGCAGGCCGCCATCAAAGAGGTCTATGTCGACCAGGCCGTTGCCGAATACATCGTGCGGCTGGTGCACGCCACGCGCGAGCATCCCGACGTGTACCTCGGTGCCTCGCCACGCGGCTCGATCAACCTCTACCGCGCTACCCAGGCCTACGCGGCGCTGGCCGGACGCGACTACGTTATTCCCGACGACGTCAAGCAACTGGCCGTGGCGATCCTGTCCCACCGCCTGATCGTGAAGAGCCAGGCGTCGCTGCGCGAGGTCGATCCCGAGCAGATCGTGCGCGAGATCCTCGCGTCGGTCCCGGTGGCCGAGGCGGCATCTGCTGCCGAGTCCGAGCAGGCACGGGTCAGCTGATCGCGTCATGGGGCTGTTCAGCCGCCGCCTGCGTCTGCTCTTCGGCGTCACCGCGCTCGTGGTGGCGGCGTTCAGCACGGGGATCGATTTCCTCTTCTTTCTCGTCTATCTCACCGTGGGCATCGGCATCGGCTCCTGGATCTACGCGCGACGCGGCCTGCGCGACGTGCGCGCCGACTACCGCATCCTCAACCCGCGCACCCATGTCGGGGAGGTCCTCCAGGCCACGTACCGCGTCGAGAACCACGATCGCTTCGCCAAGCCGTGGATCGAGTGCTGGAACGAGTCCACGTTGCCGGCCAGCCTTCCCGGTCGGGTGGTGGGCATTCCGAAACTCGGGACGCGCCAGTGGCTGGCCAAGGTCACGCTCACGCGGCGGGGCAGCTACCGGTTCGGCGCGCTCCGCGTTCGCACCGGAGATCCGTTCGGGCTGTTCAGCACCGAGATGATGGTCGGCCAGCCGACCAGCATCGTCGTGTTTCCGGCGGTGGTGCCGCTGCCTCACTGGCGCCTGCCGCCGTCGCCCATTGACGGAACCACGCGCGCGCGCCGCCGATTGGAGGTCGTCACCCCGCTGGTCGCCGGCGTGCGCCCGTACGTCCACGGTGACGCGATCAACCGAATTCATTGGCTCTCGAGCGCCCGGCATGGCGAGCTGCACGTCAAGGAGTTCGACCTGGAGCAGACCGCGGACCTGTGGATGGTGCTCGACCTCGAGCGCGCGGTGCATGCGGGCATCGGGACCGATGCTTCGGTGGAGACCGCCGTCGTCATCGCGGCCTCCGTGGCCATGCGCACCCTGGCGGATAACCGTTCGGTGGCCATGACCGCATCGGCCCGACGGATTCAGCAGCATCAGCCGGATCGTGGCCCGCGCGTCGAGCAGAAACTGCTCCACCTGCTCGCCAACGTCCAGGCCGACGGCGCGCATCCGTTGGCGGAGGTCATCAACGCCACCATGCCGCAGCTTCGGCGCGGCATGACCCTGTGCATCATCACCGGCTCCACCGATCGGACCTGGGTCCGCGGCCTTGCCGCTCTCCGGCGTCGCGGCATCGGGGCACTGGTCCTCCTGTTGGACCGATCGTCATACATCGGCGTGGAGCCCGACGAGCGATCGCGGGCTGACCTTTCGGCCGTTCAACATGCATTGGCGGAGTACGGCATCGAGCATCGACTGGTGCGGCGTGGCGACGACGTGGCCGAGGCGATCGGTGCCACGGGGCGGGGCCGTGGCTGATCTTCGCGAACGCATGATCCGCCCGCGTGCCGGCTGGCTGAGCCTGGGACTGCTGCTGGTGATGGCGCTGGCCGTCGCGTGGTCGGTTCAGGGCGCGGGCTGGCTCGAGCAGCTCGACTACCTTGCCCCAGTCGCGGTCTGGGCGGTCCTGGCCGGTGCGATGCTGGGGATGCTGCGCTGGAGCGTGGTGGCCACCCTGCCTCTTGGCGCGATGCTCGGGGCGGCCTTCGTGCTGTGGGCAATCGGTGGTGAGTACTTCGCGGCCGTCGACGACGCCAGCCGCGTGGCGGCCATGGGTGCCGAGGCGATCGAGTGGCTCGTCATCATCCTGCGCACCGGGTATCCGGACCAGATGTCGCCGTTCGCCATCGGCCTCGGCATGCTCATGTGGACGACCGCCTTCATCGCCTCGTACGCGGTGTATCGCTACCATCGCGTGCTCGATG
>JACDHU010000235.1 GCA_013820865.1 Chloroflexota bacterium | reverse complement strand
AGCCTGGTCGCTCGAGCACGCGGCGACGGCAAGCGCCAACAGCGTGACCAGGACGAGGGAGATACGCTTCACGGGAGAACCTCCGTACGGTGGTGCAGCTAGAGCAGCATAGCCGTCGGCGGCCGCATCGCGTGGGGCGGACGTTGAGTCGGGCGTTATCAGGTCTTTGAGAGCAGCTCTCCCGTCGGGGTACGCTTGAGGAAGCGGCCGTCGCCCGCGGCGCCGAGCCACTCGTCGTCATCGACGATCACCTTGCCACGTGACAGCACTATCTCCGCCTTCCCGACGACCTCGCGGCCCTCGTAGCAGGAGTAGTCGACGTCCATGTGGTGCGTCTTCGCGCTGATCGTGTGCTTCGCCGCGGGATCGTAGATGACGAGGTCCGCATCGGCTCCTGCCGCAACGACGCCCTTGCGACCGGCCAGGCCGAACATGCGCGCAGGCGCGGCACTGATGACCTCGACCCATCGATTGGGGGTCATGTAGCCATCGGCCACGCCGCCGGAGTGGAGCAGGTTGACGCGATCCTCCACTCCCGGCAGGCCATTCGGGACCTTGCGGAAGTCTCCCTCTCCCAGGTCTTTCTGGCCGTGGAAGTCAAAGGGACAATGGTCGGTCGAGACGACCTGGAGGTCATCCTTGGCGAGCCCCTTCCAGAGCTCCGCGGCGTGCTCCGCCGGTCGCAGCGGCGGAGAGCAGACGAACTTGGCGCCCTCGAAGCCGTTGCCCATATCGTCAAGCGTCAGGAATAGGTACTGCGGGCAGGTTTCCGCAAAAGCGGGGAGGCCCTCGTCACGGGCGCGGCGCACCTCGTTGAGCGCGTCGATCGCGGACAGATGCACGATGTACACGGGCACGCCGGCGACCTGCGCCAGGCGGATGACGCGGTTGGTGGCCTCGCCCTCCATGACCGGCGAGCGGGAGGTGCCGTGGTAGTACGGATCGGTCCTGCCGGCAGCGACGTCCTGCGCCGCCACGACGTCGATGGCCAGGCCGTTCTCGGCGTGCATCATGATCAGCCCGCCGTTCTTCGCAGTCTGCTGCATGGCGCGAAAGATGGCGCCGTCATCGGAGAAAAAGACGCCTGGATAGGCTGTGAAGAGCTTGAAGTCAGTGACACCTTCGCCGACCAGGGTGTCCATTTCGGCCAGCGTGTCATCGGTGACGTCGGACATGATCATATGGAAGCCGTAGTCGATGGTCGCCTTGCCCTCGGCCTTGGCATGCCACGCGTCGAGGCCCTCCCGCAGCGCCTGGCCCTTCGACTGCACCGCGAAGTCGATGATCGTGGTCGTCCCGCCGAAAGCCGCCGCGCGGGTGCCCGTCTCGAACGTGTCCTTGGCGAAGGTCCCGCCGAACGGGAGCTCCATGTGGGTATGGACGTCGATCGCGCCCGGAATGACCCACTTGCCCCCGGCGTCGATGGTCCGGTCCGCCTCCACCTCCAACGCCTCGCCGATGAGCGCGATGCGCTCGCCATCCACCAGGACATCGGCCCTTGTGGTGGCATCCGCGTTGACGATGGTTCCACCCTTGATCAACGTTCGCATTCCATTCCTCCGTACTTGCCTGACCGCGACGACCCAATCCTACCGTTGGCCGGATTGACATCGGCGTTCACAATCGCATTCGCGACGGCGATCCTCGAGCTCGTCGACGCATGCTGATCCTTGGCGTACGATTCCCCCATGAAGTCCGACCGTCTCTACTTCACCGGCGACGACGAGGCCGATCGGCTACTGGTCTCCGAGCCGATGGCGCTCCTCATCGGCTTCGCGCTCGACCAACAGGTGCCGGTGCAGAAGGCATTCTCGGGGCCGAAGGTGCTCCTCGAACGCCTCGGCACCCTGGACGCCCACTCGCTTGCCACGGTGGAGGAATCGAAGCTGGAGGCGGCCGCGAAGGGTCCGCCGGCGATCCATCGGTTCCCGTCTGCCATGGCCAAGCGGGTCCGCGAGGTCGCCGCCCACGTAGCGAGCACCTACGACGGCAACGCCGCCCGCCTGTGGACCGATGCGTCCGACGCGCGCGACCTCAAGCAGCGAATCACCGCACTTCCGGGCTTCGGCGAGATGAAGACCGCCTCGCTGTTCGCGGTCCTGGTAAAACTCCTGGGCGTAAGTCCCGAAGGCGCGCAGGACGAGCTTCCTTCCCACCCGACCCTCGGCGACGTGAACTCCGCCGCGGCACTTGCGGAATACCAGGCGACCAAGCGTGCCAAGAAGGCGGCCGACCGAGCCACGCGCGCGTGACTGAGATGCCGCCCTGGGATTGACAACCTTGGGAGGGACAGCTTAGCGTCTCCCACATGCTAAGCGTGAAGGTCAGTACTAAGCATCAGGTGGCCGTACCAAGCGAGGCTCGGAGGCGTCTGGGAATCGAAGCGGGCGATCGGCTCAGCGTCGAGATCACCGACGACGCCATCGTGCTCCGGCGCCGGCCCGCACAACCCTCGGCACGTCTCCAAGAGCTTGGCGCGGTCGGCGGGATCTGGAAGGGTGTCGACCCAGTCGGCTACGTGCGCGAGCTACGCGACGAGATGGATCGGTGAACGTTGTCGACCTTGCGCATTCGCATCAGCGTATTGGGATCGACAGCAACGTGGTCATCTACGCGCTCGAAGGGTCCGGGCCTGAATCCGAAACGGCTCGGGCCATCTTCGATCTGCTGGCAACGGGCGCGTGCAGCGGCGTCCTCTCGATTCTCGGCGTGGTCGAAGTTCTCGTTGGACCCGCCAGGCACGCTGGCGACGCCTTGGTTCAGCGCTACGCGGACGAGCTGATGGAGCTCGAGGGCCTCGAGATCATCCCGATCGACCGTGATGCAGCAATCGAGGCCGCGCACGTGCGGGCGGGCGGCACTCGCCTCGCCGATGCGATCCACCTCGCGAGCGCTCGGACTAGCGGAGCATCCGCATTCGTGACGAACGACCGTCGCCTGAAGGCACTGCCCGGGCTCGATGTGATCACGCTCCCGGATCTCGTGGCCTGATCAGTGGGGGTTGCCAGGTACCAATCACCGTCGGCTTGGGCCGCTCAGGCCCTTGTCGGAGGGTCTCCACGGCCGGCTCTCGCTCAGACTGACGGCGCCAGGACCGCGCAGCACTTCCGGATCTGACCTAAGCCGATCCTGGTTGGCAGGTGGCAACGCTGACGGTGCCCCCGGTTCCCGCGGGACCGTGTCTCAATACTCTGGTGGAAGATCACCAAGCCTCAGTGATCGTGGTCGTGGTCGTGCATCCAGGGGGTGAAGCTGATGCCGACCAGCAGGCCCTCGGGGCTGAGCAGCCGTGCCGTCGTCTGACCCCAGGGCTCTTCGAGCGCGCCACGCAGCACCCGGTGGCCGGCCGCCTCCATCTCGGCAGCGGCGGCGCCCACCGCATCGGCCGATTCGACGTCGAGCTCCATCCAGGCCTGCGGCGTTGGCAGGTCAGCGGGCCATTCGGGCGTACCGAAGGTGGACTCAGCCG
>JACDHU010000234.1 GCA_013820865.1 Chloroflexota bacterium | reverse complement strand
CCTCGGTCGAGCATCCCTGGTTCCGCGCCTCGCGCTCCTCGCGCGACGATCCGAAGCGCGATTGGTACATCTGGGCCGATGCCTCACCGGGTGGAGGCCCGCCATCGAACTGGGAGGCCATGTTCGGAGGGTCGACCTGGGAGTGGGATGCGACGACCGAGCAGTATTTCCTTCACTCGTTCTACCCCGAGCAGCCGGATCTGAACTGGCGCAACCCCGACGTGGCCGATGCGATGGCCGAGGTCATGCGCTTCTGGTTCCGCCGCGGGGTGGACGGGTTCCGCGTCGACGCCATCTTCGCGGCCATCAAAGACGAGCACCTGCGCGACAACCCGCCCGATCGGCGGCCGCATGCCATACCGGGACTCGGCGGGGATGCCGGGCAGGATCCGTTGTGGAACCTCAACCGGCCCGGGGTGCACGACGTCATCCGCCACCTGCGACGCGTGGCGATCGAGTTTCCCGGGCGCCTCCTCGTCGGCGAGGCCTACCTTCCGGTCGAGCAGCTGGCCGGCTATCTCGGCCACGGGGCCGATGACGAGTTCCACCTCGCATTCAACTTCGAGCTGCTGCTGTCGCCGTGGGACCACCAGCACCTCACGCTTGCCATCGAGCGTTCCGAGGCCTTGCATCCGGCCGTCGTCTGGCCAACGTACGCGCTCTCGAACCATGACCAGTCGCGCCACGCGACCCGGTGGGGACCGGAGCGATCGCGCGCCGCGGCGTTCCTGCTCATGATGCTGCGCGGGGTCGCGATCATGTACGCCGGCGAAGAGATCGGCATGATCGACGCCGATCCGGCCATTCTGCCGACGCCACCCTTCGACCGTGCCGGCCGAGATGGCTATCGCACGCCGATGCAGTGGGATAGCTCCCCCACCGGAGGTTTCACGACAGGCTCGCCGTGGCTGCCCCTGGTGGATCAGTCGTCACGAAACGTTGCCGAGCAGCATGATGATCCTGACTCGCTGTTCGCGCTGTATCGTCAACTGATCGCAGCGCGGCGTTCATCGACGGCCATCGGATACGGAACGCATCGGTCCATCTTCGGGGTCGCCCCCGGCGTCCTCGCCTGGCTGCGCGAGGCCGATGACGAACGCGTGCTGGTGCTGCTCAACACCAGCGATGGCGAACGCCAGTGCGCGCTCGATGGGTCTGGCGCCGTGACAGGAGTGGTCCTCGTAGCCACGTCCGCACGAACCGGGCGCCATGCGCTCTCCGACCTGACGCTGGCCCCGTTGGAGGGAATCGCCCTGGGGCTTGGCCCGTCGCCGATCGTGCCACCTGCCCACCAGGGTCGGCTTGGGCGGGCTCAGGACCAGTGATGAGGCCCATGCACGCCTCGGCCATGCTCGGCTCGAAGGTCACGTAGCCTCGTATCGCCTCTCCGTCTGGCCTAAGCCGACCGTCATTGGAGGCTGACAATCCGCCGGCGCCTGAGCGGCACGCAGCTGACCCAACCGATCTGACTCGTTTGATCGCAGAAAACTCGTGACAGTCCCGCGGCGACGGGTGCCCGAACTGCTCCGAGGCTAGCGCGGCGCGAGACGGAAGTAGCGGCCCTCGGACAGGATGTGGCGGCGAGCGCCGCGGTACAGCAGGTTGGCCGGGAACGGCTGCTGCTCGGCGGTGGCGAAGATGACGGCATCGCGCTCCGGCCCGGGCTCGAGCGGCTCGGCGCTGACATCGAGCGGCGCTTCAGGACGCGGTGCGACGCGGGCCAGCCCAGCCTCGCGCAGGTTTGCGGTCCAAGCCACCTCGCCGTTGGGGTGGCCGACGTACCAGTTTCCATCGGTCCGGATGAGACCGACCAGGACGCTGCGGTCACGCCCGGTCCGGCGCCCGCGCACGGTGACGCGGGACGTGATGCCCAGCCCGACGCTGAACCAGGTCCAGCGCAGCAGCGGATCCATGACCTTGATGAAGGCATAGGCGGCAAGGAACGTCAGATTCCATGCGCTTGATCGGCGGGGCGTCATGAGACCGATACGTCGCAGGCGGCGTGCCGTATCGGTCCAGCGCTGGAAGTTGCCAGACGAAGTACAGTGGCGGTGTGACACAACGCTGCGCAGGGAAGCAATGACGGCCACGCGGATCACGCTCATTGACGATCAGGCTGAGTTCCGGGAACTGCTGACCGAGCTGCTGACCGAGTTTGGCTACGAGGTCAGCGCGCTGTCGGGCGATCGCACCACGATCGAGGCGATCGCCGCGACGGATCCGAAACTGCTGATCCTCGATCTGCTCCTGGGCGGTGGACCGGATCAGATGTCGGGATGGGAGTACCTGAAGCTGGTTCGGTCGCACGCCTCGCTGCGATTCGTCCCGGTCCTCGTCTGCACGGGAGATATTCACGCTCTTCGCCAGCGGCGGGTGGAACTGGCGAATGACCAGGCGATTGCGGTGCTGCCCAAGCCCTTTACCCTCGATCAGGCAGAGCAGATGATCGCAGCTCACCTGAGCGCGCACCGCTTGCCCGAATGGGACGATGAGCGGGATCTCGTCCTCGTGGCCGATGCCGCCGCATGGCTGGTCGACGCTTCGGCGGCCGCGCTCCGTACTCTCGGCTTGTCGCTCGAGGACCTGCGCCGGCATCGCGTCTCGGACATCGTCGCGCAGTCGGTCGAATGGACCGAATCAGAATGGCATCAGTACCGAACAGCACGGCATTGGGAGGGGCCTGTCACGTTGCGCCGCACGGATGGAGTGGCGATCGGCGCCGTGGCGATGGCCGAGGTCCTGAATGCGGCAGGGACCGAATGGCACATCTCAAGGCTGACCCTGTCCCCTACCCCGCCCGCGCCGACCCCGCCCGCCTAGAGCTTCGATCCTGGGAATCGCTTGCGATTCGGCGGTCGCGAAGGTGGCGTGCTAGCGGTGGCGATCCAACCTGGTATCGATCAGCCCGGCATCAGCTCGCGCGGTCACCTCATCGAGCGTCTCGCCCGCGGCAAGCATGGCGAGTCCCACACTGATACCGACGCCGACCTCGTCTTCGACCGCGTGGCAGATCAGATCGAAGCGGTGCCCCACCTCCTCGAGGTCGACTCCGCCCATCCCACATACGAACTCATCGCCGCCGTAGCGCACCACCGGATCGAATGACCGGAGGTGCGATCGAATCGTATCGGCGAGCATCCGCAGCACATGATCACCGGCGGCGTGTCCGTCCCTGTCGTTGACGCGCTTCAGTCCGTCGACGTCGATAAAGGCGATCACGAAGCGGCCATCGCCACGCCGGGCGTGATCCATTTCGTGGCTCAATGCGAGGCAGCCCGCGTCACGGCGGAACGTCTGGGTGAGGTCGTCGAGGTGGGCACTCTCCAGTTCGGTCTGGAGGCGGGCCCGTTCGCGCGCAGCATCGGCTCGATCACGAGCGGCAAGGGCGCGATCCCTCGCGGCTCGCTCACGATCCGCCGCGGCGCGGGCACGGATCTGCTCGAGCTTCAGGGCCAGGGGAACGTTCGCGGCGCTGATGG
>JACDHU010000029.1 GCA_013820865.1 Chloroflexota bacterium | reverse complement strand
CCTCGGGCATGGATCGCCGGGGGCGATCGGCGGCCTGTCCGACGGACTCGTCATGCTCATCCTCCTCGCAAGCACCGCCGTGGTCATCCCGGTCGCGCTCGCGGCCTTTGCATGGTTCATGCGGCGCGCCCGCCGGGCGGGCCTGCTCGACATGACAACCGGCAGCTGAACCACCTCGCGGACGTCGGGCCGCCGGTGTAGCTACCGCACCAACTCGTCGTAATCGGTCACGACGAAGGTATTCCGACAACGCTCGACGCGCTCAGGCACGCAGGCCGATGACCGCGCATCAGCGAAGGCGCCCACGAACACGAGCTGCTGCCCGCGCAGGTTCGGCCCGCCCGGCTCGGCACGCGACGGAAAGACGTTTCCCAGTGGCCCCGCCAGTCGCAACCCGGAGCGCAGCAGCTCGTCCTGGGTCACATCCGCCTCCGGCTGAAACGGAAGGATCACGCGCAACGGACAATCGCGCTGGAGCCAGGCCACGGACGCATCCGCTCCGCCCTTATCGCCCGCGCAGTCGCCATCCAGCTCGGCGTACCAGCCGGTCACGTAGAGTTCGTCGCTCCCCCATTGCTCGGCAGGCGGCCCTCCTGCCAGCGCCTCCTCGACGCTCAATGGGTCAACCTCCGGGCGGGTGCCGCCAAGCGACCCGACCACGATCATGAAGAGTACGAACGCGCCAAGACCGGCCACCGCCAGGGCACCCAGGCGTCCCTCCTGCGTCATGATTCCAACACCGCCCATCGGTCGCGCAACAGCTCGATCCCGCTCCGCCAGAGCTCCACGTGGGCTGCATCATTGAGCCAGGTGGACGCACCCGACGGATGCGGAAGGCACAGGACCGATGCACCCGGTGCGCCCTCCCACGCCAGCTCACGGCCCACCAGCGCCTCCAGCTTGACGCCGGCGCCAAAGGCAAACCGATGCGCCATGCCTCCGACCAGCAGAACCAACCGAGGCTCCACGTGACGCAGTTCCTCGCGCAGGTACGGGGTCCAGCGCTCGATCTCGGCACGCGATGGCGGCCGGTCAACCGATGAGCCCGGTGCACGCCCGGGATAGCACTTGCCGATGCTCGTCACGTACCAGCGCTCCCGGAAATCCTCGACGCCGATGCCGGCAACGGCCAGCCAGCCGCACAGGCGCTTCCCCGCATCCCACGCAAAGGGCAGGCCGGTCTCGATCTCGCGCCAGCCGGGAGCCTGGCCGATGAGCATGGCGCGCTCGGTGCCGTCCCCCGACAGCACGGCGGCCGCGGCCCCTTCGCAGGCGGGCATGGCATCCTGCAGCGAGCGCAAATCCGTGCCGATCGCAGCCCGGCGTGGCGAAGGGGTGGGCCAGTCGCCGGCGTGGCGCAACCGTCGTGGCAGCGCCTCCGCAAGGTCGATCACGCTGACGGCCGCAGCGCCTCGGCTGCTCGCAGGTCGTCGGCGATGGCCAGCCGCAGGATGCGCCGAACCCCGTCCTCGAAGGGACCGGCCGCCGCGAGCGCATCGGTCAGCGCGTCGCGCGCCGCGTAAAGGCGGTCGATCGCGTCGCTCGAAAGCTCCGGCGCCTGGCCCTTGAGTTCGCGCACGAAGGTGACATCCTGGCGCTCGATTTCATCGAGAAGCTCGGCAGCGGCCGATGGATCGCCCGAATCCAGGGCCTCGGCGAGTTCCTCGCGCGCGAGCTCGAGCCAACGCAGCCAGGTGGCGAACTCATCGTCTGACGGAGGAAGCTCGTCGAGCGTGAATGCCGCCCTGCGGCCGTCCATCGCGGCGGCGCGCTCGACTTCGTACCAGTTGTCGCCGACAAACCGGGGAACGGTCTCGCCGTTGTCACCGAGCCAGGCGGTGAACCGGCTGACGCGCATCGGCATCGACCCGGCCGCCTCGTCGTCCGTGGCGGCGAAGACGGCGCAGCCGGGCAGCTCGGCGGCATACGCGCCGACGAGGCCGTGATCGTCGACATCGGTCTCGATGAAGATCGCGTGGGGCATGGTTCCGGCCATCTAGGGTCGTCTCCTGCGAGGGGGCTTTCGTCGGGAACCGGCGGCGATCACGTTTGGCCGGGTCTGAATGCTGAACACCTGCGATGGCTCGCGCGGGGCAGGCTCACGGTCGGTCACGGCCACGGCGGCGTACACGTCGGCCGGGATGGCACCTGGCGCGGCGGCAAGCTCCTCGCGCAGCCGGCGGAGCTGAAGGACCTCGTCGCGCAGGGCAGCCGCACGCTCGAACTCGAGGTTCCGCGCTGCCTCCTTCATCTGCGCCTCCAGGCGAGTCATCATCGCCGCGAGTTCGGCCGGCTCCTTGCCAGCGACCTGGAGCTCGGCCCGCTCTTCGGCCACCCGACGCAGGCTTTCATGGATGCTGCGAATCTCCTTGATGATCGTCTCGGGCGTGATCCCATGCTCAGCGTTGTACGCGGTCTGCTTCTCGCGGCGCCGATCCGTCTCGTCCATGGCCTTGCGCATCGAGTCGGTGACGCGATCGGCGTACATGATCACCCGGCCGCCGATATTGCGGGCCGCCCGGCCGATCACCTGGATCAAGGAACCGCCGGAACGCAGGAAGCCCTCCTTATCGGCGTCGAGGATGGCGACGAGCGTCACCTCCGGAAGATCGAGGCCCTCGCGGAGCAGGTTGATGCCGACGAGCACGTCGTACACGCCCAGGCGCAGGTCACGCAGGATTTCGATCCGCTCAAGCGTGTCCACCTCGGAGTGCAGCCACTGGACCTTGATCCCGAGCTCGGAAAGGTAATCAGACAGATCCTCCGCCATCTTCTTCGTCAGCGTCGTAACCAGCGCCCGCTCGCCGCGCTCGACCGTGCCGCGAATCTCGGCCAGCAGGTCGTCAATCTGGCCGGCGGTGGACCGCACCGTGATCGTGGGATCCACGACACCGGTGGGACGGATGAACTGCTCCGCCACGCGGTCAGCCCGCTCCGTCTCGTACGGGCCGGGCGTGGCCGACATGTAGATCACCTGGCTCATGTGATCCTCGAACTCCTCGAACGTCAACGGCCGGTTATCCAGGGCCGATGGCAGCCGGAACCCGAAGTCGACCAGGATCTCCTTGCGGGTTCGATCGTTCTTGTACATGCCGTGGACCTGGGGGATCGTCATGTGGCTCTCGTCCACGATGAGCAGAAAGTCGGTCGGGAAGTAGTCGATGAGCGTCCATGGCCGTGAACCTGCCTCCCGGCCGGCGAGGTGTCGCGAGTAGTTCTCGATGCCAGAGCAGAACCCGACCTCGCGCATCATCTCGAGGTCGAACAGGGTCCGCTGCCGCAGCCGAGCCGCCTCGAGATCGCGACCCTGGTCGTTGAGCCAGCCGACGCGTTCCTCCATCTCGGCCTCGATCTTCTCGACCGCCGCCAGCAGCTTGTCGCGCGGCGTCACGTAATGCGATGCCGGGTAGAGGTTGAGCTCGGTACGGTCAGCGAGCACCTCCCCGGTGAGGTCGTCGATCTCGACAATCCGTTCGACCTCGTCGCCGAAGAAGTCAACGCGCACCACGTACTCGCCGTGCGGCGGTTGCACCTCCAGCACGTCTCCGCGGACGCGGAACTTGGCACGACCCAGTGCCATGTCGTTGCGCTGGTACTGGAGATCCACGAGGTGCCGCAGGATGCCATCGCGGCGGTAGTGACCACCACGTTTGAGATTGATGACCGTGGCGCCGTAGTCGACCGGGGCGCCCAGACCATAGATGGCGGAAACGGACGCGACGATGACCACGTCTCGCCGCTCGAACAGCGCTCGGGTGGCGTTGTGCCGCAGCCGGTCGATCTCGTCGTTGCGGGACGAGTCCTTCTCGATGTACGTATCGGATCGTGGCAGGTACGCCTCGGGCTGGAAGTAGTCGTAGTAGCTCACGAAGTACTCGACCGCGTTGTCCGGGAAGAACTCCCTGAACTCCTGGTAGAGCTGCGCGGCGAGCGTCTTGTTGTGCGCCATGATCAACGTCGGCTTTTGCACCGCCTCGATCAATTTCGCAGCTGCGAAGGTCTTGCCCGTGCCGGTGGCTCCCAGGAGGACCTGGTGCTTCAGGCCGGCCTCAATCCCATCAACCAGCGAGGCAATCGCGGCAGGCTGATCGCCGGTGGGCTCGAACGGGGCGTGAACCGTGAGGTCGGGCATGGACCCTCGATTCTAGCGGGAGCCCATCGGTCCCATGCGAACGGCCCCCAACGGCCTATATCGGTACCAGTGGAGCGTCCGTACGATCGGTTCGGTTGCCCACCCTCTGAAACCGATACGGACCCGCGCTCCCTTGACCATGCCCATCCCTGAGCCACGTACTGCGCCGATGCCGGCCTCCCCGGCCGGTTCGATCCGCCCGCGCGACCGCGAGCACGGCCAGGCAATGGTCGAGTTCGCCGCCGTCCTGCTCCCGCTGATCCTGGTGCTCGTCGGCATCATCCAGTTCGGCTTCCTCTTCTCCGCCTACGTCGGGGTGAGCAACTCGGCCCGCGAGGCCGCTCGCATGGGGACGATCTACGAGTTCGACACGAACCTGACCCCCGGCCAGAACGATTCCGCCAGATGCGCGGCGGTCCTCCAGGCCGCGGACCAGTCGCTCGATCCGGCGGTGCCCGGCACGTTCTCGGGAAGCTGCGCTACGGTGAGCGGCGGCGGTGACTTCGCCATTGCCTACCCCGATAGCGGAACCTGCACCGGATCTTCTCGGACGGGATGCCTTGTTCGAGTGACCCTGACGTATCGGCAACCGCTGTTCGTGCCCCTCGTCGGGACGTTCCTTTCATCCGATGGCACAGGCCAGGTGCCGCTGCGCGCCACCGTCACGATGGTGATCAATTGATGCCCCGCCAGGAGCAGGGACAGGTCCTGGTCATCGTGGCGCTGTCGCTGGTCGTCCTGCTCGGTGCATCGGCCTTCACGATCGACCTCGGCCGTCGCGCCGCCGAGGAGCGTTATCTCCAGAACGCGGCCGACGCCGGAGCCCTCGCCGGGTGCAACGCGCGCCTCGATGGCGCGTCCGACGCTTCGGTCATCGCTCGAGCGCACGAGGTCGCGACCGCCAACCTCGCCTCCTCACCGGCGGGCTCGGGTGCAACGCTCGCTCCCGGGGGCGCAGAGGAGTATCTCGACGGCTACTACGGCGTTCCAGAGCAGCTCATCAATGGCGTCCTGGTCGACGGTTCCAATGTGCGGGTCGCCATCGACTCCACGATTGGCACGACGGTCGGCAAAGTGCTCGGGCGCGACTCCCTGCCCGCCATCGGGCGAGCGCATTGCACCCTCGAGCCGCAACCGCTGCTGCCATTCATCGCCCGTCGCTACCAGAGCCCGCCGGGCGGCACGAACTTCATCGACCACCTCGCAACCGACGCCACGAGCCGGACGGGCGTGGTCGATTCGAGCAACCCGCGCGGGTACGGCGGCCGCACTCCGGCCAGCGAACTGGCCCCCGGACCGCAGTTCGAGCTCTTCGGGCCGAAGAGCCAGGCCACGAACAGCTCGTTCCGTGGCTTCATCGCGCTCGACGTGCGCGACTTCAGCCACGCGACCTCACGGAAGTACTTCAACGGCGCCACCGCCACGATGAGCTCGAACGTCCTCAAGAACCATCACGCACCGTACATCGAGGACGGCTACCCCGGCCCGGCCTTCCCCGCGGTCGAAACGCCGCCAACCGGTGACACGCAGGTCGGGATCATGAGCGGGACGACAAGTGCGCACACGACGCAGCCGTTCGACAATGCCTACAGCGACGGCGACCGCCTGCTGCTCAGCGTCTACGACGGCACGGTGATGGCGATCCCCGACTTCGCCATCCAGCCGCCAACCTCGATGGCGCTCCCGGCGAACACGACGACTCCTGTCGCAGGCCCCAGCTTCGAGGTATCGCGCAACAACGCCTTCACGAGCACGGTCACGTTCTCCCTCGTCGGGGACACCGGCGCAGGGGCGTCCGGCCATCCCGAGTACAACCTGCTCGCCGATCCTCCGGTGAGCCCGCCCGCCACCGGCACGATGAGCCAACCGACGTTCACGCCGAACACCTTCGTGCCGGCCCACAACGGCACGAGCGTCAGCATGGGTTCCATCCTCACCACCGACGTCCCGCCGGGCATCTACGCCGTGTGGCTCCAGGGAAAGGCCGGCGCGCCATACAGCCAGATCCGTCGTCAACCGTTTCCGGTGCGAATCGGCTCCGTTCCGCGCCAGTTCCGCATCGAGGGACCGGTCGACGGCACGATCGACGCGATCGGCGGGTCGACGACCCTGCCACTGCGGATCGTCACCGACAGCGCGAGCGCCACGGCCTGGAACGGGGGGTCGGGCACCGCGACGGCCGTGGATGTCTCGTGGGATCCAGGCTCGCTGACAACCTGTTCCCACACCGCGGTGGCATGGGGCACGCCGACGATCAGCTTCAACGGGATGGCATCGGCCAGCATCGCCCCGAGCTCGGGCACCGGGACCAGCGTCACCATGGTGATCAATTCCGGCAGCCTGGCATCAGGGTGCTACTTCCTCACCCTCCGGGCGCAGGGGGTCAACGCTGATGGTCAGCCGGTCGTCCGCCTGCGCCAGGTGCAATTCTCGGTCGCCGCCACCAGCGGACCGAACGAGTACGTCGACATCATCGGCTTCGCGGTCTTCGAGATCAGCGACATCGACGCCAACACCATCTTCGCCCGAGCAATCACCGGCATCTATGCCGATCCGAACGATCTCGCCCTGCGCGCCGCGCAGCGGCCACGTCTCATCCCCTGGAACTGAACCGCCCCCATAGGAGCGCACCACCGTGGAACTCGAATACTCCAACAAGAACAACCGGCGATCGAAGGTCTACATCGCCGTGGGCGTCATCGTTGCCCTCCTCGTGGCGGCCACCGTCTTCATCGCGCTCCAGGCGAGCGGACTGACCGATGACGTCGCGGTCGAGACACGCACAGTGGTCGTGGCGGTGAATGAAATCGCGGCACGCCAGCCGATCACCGAGGCCGACGTCACGACGCGAACGGTTGCCTCCGATCCGACAAACGCCACCGCCTTCACGTCGGTCGATGACGCCATCGGGCGCCTGTCGGGGGTGACGATCGGTGTCGGACAGCTCGTCGGTCCAAACCTGTTGGCGTCGACCACCGAGGGTCAGACGTTCTCAATCCTCCAACCTGGCGAGGAGTTCGATCCGGATGGCCCGGACCTGCGAGCCGTGTCCGTGTCGGTCGCCGAGGCGAATGCCGTGGCAGGCACTCTCGTGGCCGGCCAGCGGGTCGACCTGGTCGTGACGATGCCGATCACGCCACCCGCCGAGGAGACCGAGGAGGGAGCCGAGGGGGCACCCGCACAGCTGCTGGCCGGGCCCTCGACGAAAGTCACGCTCCAATCGATGACGATCCTCGCTCGCAACGGCGACCAGTACATCCTGCGGTCCGACCTCGAGACATCCGAAAAGATCGTGGAGCTGACCGCCGCGGGCGGCGTGTTCACGATGGTTCTCCGCGCGGACCAGGACGATCGGACGGCCGAGACGGAGGGATCCACGATCGATCAGCTGATCGAGGAGTACGAGTTCCCCGTCCCGCGACCGCCGGACTTCGAGGACCGGTCAGCCGGGAACTAGCCGGAACGCAGCGTCGCCAGGGCGTGCTCCACCTGGCGGCGCGTCTCCTCCATCGGCGCCGATCCGTCGATGACCACGTTCGCTACCGCGATCTTCTCGTCCTGTGACGACTGGCTCGCCATCCGTCGCCGCGCCGTCGCTTCGTCCATCCCACGTGACTCCGCGAGACGGCGCATAGCATCTGCTTCGGCGCATCGAACGACCCAGATCTCATCGCAGGCGTCCGCCAGCGGTGACTCGATCAGCTTGATGACCTCGACCGCCGCGAGTTCCTCTCCCCCTTCATCGAGCTCGGCCAGGCGCGCTCTAACAGCCCCGCGGACGCGCGGATGGAGAATCGCCTCCAGGTCCCGCAGCGCACCGGCATCGGCAAACACGACCTTGGCCAGGTCGGCCGCCTCGTAGGTGCCGAACCGGCGCTGGATGGCCGCGCGGGCGTCATCGTCGTTATGACGAATCTCGCGAGCGACCGCATCGGCGTCAATGATGGCGACGCCCAATGTTCGCAGCATGCCAGCTACCGTGCTCTTGCCGCAGCCGATGTTGCCGGTCAGACCGATCACCTTCATGTCGCACTCGATGCTACCGGCTCACGCTGGCAACGCGGGCAGAAGTGCGTGCTGCGCTGGCCCACCACGATGCGCTCGATCCTGTTTCCGCAGCGGTGGCACGGCTGCTCGGTGCGCCGATACACCGCGAGCCGCTCGGCGTTCGCGCCCGGTTCGCCGTCCGCGCCGACGTAGTCGCTGAAGCTCGCGCCCCGATTGACGATCCCCTCGCGCAGGACCTGGCGGATGAACCGATGCAGCCGGCGCACGTCGCGAGCATCAAGCGTGTCCGCCGTCTGCAGCGGGTGCAGGCGCGCACGCCACAGCGCCTCATCGGCGTAGATATTGCCGACGCCGGCGATGAAGCTCTGGTCGAGCAGCAGCGTCTTGAGCTTCGCGGTTCTCCGGGACAGCCGCTCCGCAAAGCGCTCGGCCGTGAAGCCGCGCAGAAGGGGCTCGGGACCGTGGCCGCTGAACACCTCGCCGATGCGGTAGGTGCGGGCACCTTCGGCGATCCGCTTCGACCGCGCGCCGCTGCCTGCCCCGACGCTGCGAAGTCCCCCGCCGGGCCACAACCCGATGCGCCCAAACTTCCGCACGTCGCGGTAGCGAAGCTCTCGCCCGTCCTCGAGCGCGAAGACGACGCGCGCGTATGGGTCCTCCGGTGTACCCGGTTCCGCCACGATCAACGCTCCGGTCATTCGCAGCGCCACAGTCATGACGCGGCCGTCCGCGAGGTGGAGTAGGACGGTCTTCGCCCGCCGCGTCACCCGCGCGATGGTCGCGCCGCTGATCTCCGCCGCAAATCGATCCGGCGGCTGCGGGTGCCGGATGGTCCGGTCCCAACTGATGGTGGCGTCGGTGATCGTCGCGCCTGCGACCCAGCGCTGGAGATCACGCGCGACAGTCTCGACCTCGGGCAGCTCCGGCATGGTCGTGAGTGTGCCCGAAATGGAGAGGTTCGAGTGTACGAACGGCTCTTCCTCGAGATTGTGAGGCACATGCATCCGGATAGCTGCCGGCAGGCTCCCGTTGTGACATACGCTCCGCTGCGCGACATTAGACGTGAAAACGTGTCGCGAGATGCCGGTTCTGAGCGTGGCCGAGCATGATCTGGCCCCCATCTGCCGGGCTATTGCCCGCCAGCGTGGCGTATGACCCAGCGCGGGTCGCCTTGGCGCCAACTGCCGTCCACACGGGCATTAGCACAATCAGCGGAGCTGATCGGGCCGGTCCGCACCCATGCCTCACGGCCTCGGGAATTCCAAGTCAGGAGACGAGCTCGGCCGCGACCTCTTCCTCGGCCTCCTGGAACGCCACGTCCACGGCAGACTTTGGCACGCGCTGCCATGCGCCTTCAACACGAACGTATCGGTCCATCCCCTCCCAGTTTGAGCCGACCTTGAGGTCCACCTCGAGCGGCACGTCGAGCGGCAGCGCGCCCTCCATGAGCTCGCTCACCAGGGCGGCCAGCTCCGGCAGCTCAGACTCATCGGTTTCGAAGACGAGCTCGTCGTGCACCTGGAGCAACATCCGCGACCGCAGGCCGCGCTCGCGCAAAGCAGCATCGACGCGGACCATGGCGATCTTCATTCCGTCGGCGGCCGTGCCCTGGATCGGCATGTTGATGGCCATCCGTTCGCCGGCCGAACGCAGTGCGCCATTACGCGCCGAGAGCTCCGGCAGGTAGCGACGCCGTCCGAGGAGCGTGGTGACGAACCCCTGGTCACGCGCCAGGATCTTCATCTCAACGGTGTAGCGGCGGATTCCTTCGTAGGCGGCGAAATAGTCGGCGATGAACTTCTGCGCCTCCTCGCGCGGGATCTTCAACCGATCCGCCAGGCCGAAGTCGCTCAACCCGTAGGCGATCCCGTAGTTGATCATCTTCGCCACGCTCCGCTCCTTCGGACCGACTTCCTCCGGCGCCAAGCCAAGCACGCGGGCCGCCGCGGCAAGATGAATGTCCGAGTGAGCGTCGAAGTCGGCACGCAGACCCGCGTCGCCCGATACGTGGGCGAGAATGCGGAGCTCCTGCTGTGAGTAGTCGGCCCCCAACAGGAGACATTCCGGAGGTGCGACGAAGGCGGCCCGGATGCGACGTCCCAGCGCGGTCCGGATGGGTATGTTCTGGAGATTCGGTTCGGTGCTCGAGAGCCGCCCGGTGGCGGCGACCGCCTGCTGATACGTGGTGTGCAAGCGGCCCTCCGGATCCACCAGCGTCGGGAGCGCATCCACGTAAGTCGACTTCATCTTCGAGACCTGTCTGTGCTCCAGGATGAGGCCGATGACCTCGTGCTTGTCGCGCAGCTCCTCCAGGACCGATGCATCGGTCGAGTAGCCCGTCCGCGTGCGCTTCGTCGCCGGCAGCTCCAGCTCGGTAAATAGGATCTGCTCGAGCTGCTTTGGTGAACCGATGTTGAACTCGTGCCCGACGAGCTCGTAGATGCGCGCCTCGAGCCCGGCCAGTTGCGCGCCGAACTCCCCGTGCATGGCGGCAAGCGTCTCGAGGTCGAGCATGATCCCGGCGAGCTCCATTCGGGCAAGCACGGGAACCAATGGCATCTCGACCTCGCCGAAAAGGCTCGCCAGCCCGCCATCGGTCAGCTCCTGCTCGAGCGCCGGCTTGACGAGGAGCGCGGTCAACGCCTCCGCCGCGGCCCGCCGAGACGACGCCGCCTCTTCCGCGCCGGTCTCTGGATTGAGCGGCTTCGCTGGCAGCTCGCCGCCGAAGCGCGTCGCGACCACGTCGTCCAGCGTCTGGGCGCGGAGGGCCGGATTCACCATGTAGCTCGCCACCAGGGTGTCGAAACAGGCGCCCGCGAGCGGCACC
>JACDHU010000233.1 GCA_013820865.1 Chloroflexota bacterium | reverse complement strand
TGCGCTCGCGGCCTCTGCTCGCGAGCTCGCCTCCAATCACGGCGTCACGGTCGACCACATCGCGGCCGATGCGGCCGACCCCGAGGCCGCCGCGATCATCGCCGAAGCGGCCATGGGATTCGCGCCCATCGACATCGTTGTGCTCAACGCCGGCGGACCGCCGACCGTCGATCCCACGGGAACCGACGCCGAGGGCTGGAATTGGTCGCTCCAACTGCTGGCCGCGACGCCGATTGCGCTCGCCACCCGCCTCCTGCCCGGCATGCGCGAACGCGGCTGGGGGCGGGTCGTGGCGATCCTGTCGAGCGGCGTGCGCCAGCCGATCAATGATCTCGTGTACTCCAACGCTGGAAGATCGGCCCTGGCGGCGTGGCTCAAGACGACGGCGCGCGCGATCGCCGCCGAAGGCGTAACGCTCAACGGCGTCATGCCCGGGCGCATCGCGACCCCCCGCATCCACGAACTGGATGCGGGGCGCGCGGAGCGCGAGGGCATCTCGGAGGATGCCATCCGCGCGGCCCACATCGGGTCCATTCCGTCCGGACGATACGGTCGCCCGGAGGAGCTGGGGACGTTGGTCGCGTTCCTGGCTTCGGAACGCGGGTCGTACATCACGGGTCAGCTCATCGCAGTGGACGGCGGCCTCATCGCCGGGCTGTAGAATCCGTCGTCATGGATGAGAAGGCGCTCAGGCGCGCCGCCGAGCTGGCGCTCGAATTCCGGCGCGGCCTTGCCGATCGTCCCGTCGGCGCGCAGACCGACCGCGCCTCACTGCACGCGACGCTGGGCGGGCCGCTGCCGCAGGCCGGCACCGACGCCACGGAGGTCATCGAGCAGCTCGCCGCGGCGGCGGACCCCGGGCTGATCGGCATGCCGGGTCCGCGCTATTTCGGATTCGTCATCGGCGGCTCGCTGCCGGCCAGCGTGGGCGCCGACTGGCTGACATCGGCCTGGGACCAGAACGCCGGCATCTTCGCCGCGGGGCCGGCTGCATCGGTGGTGGAGGAGGTCGCGGCGGCCTGGCTGCTCGAGCTGCTGGATCTGCCGACGACGGCCAGCGTCGGCTTCGTGACCGGGGCGCAGATGGCGAACTTCACATGCCTGGCCTCGGCGCGCCATGCGGTGCTGGCCCGGGCCGGGTGGAACGTCGAGGCGAACGGCTTGACCGGCGCGCCCGAGGTCACCGTCGTCATCGGTGAAGAGGCACACGCGACCATCCTCACCGCGCTGGGCTACCTTGGCCTGGGCCGCGAGCGCAACATGCGGATTCCCGCGGACGAGCAGGGTCGGATGCGCGTCGATCAGCTGGAGGCGGCCCTCGAGCGAGTCGACGGACCGCTCATCGTGTGCCTCCAGGCGGGCAACGTGAACACCGGCGCGTTCGACGATGCGGTCCGCGCGATGGAAGCGGTGCGCCGCCATCCGAACGCCTGGATCCACGTGGACGGTGCCTTCGGTCTCTGGGCTCGAGTCTCAGCCCACTTCGCACCCGTCGCCGCGGGGCTGGAGAGCGCGGACTCGTGGGCGGTCGATGGCCACAAGTGGCTGAACGTCCCGTACGACAGCGGCTACGCCATCGTCGCCGATCCGGCGGCCCACGTTGCGGCGCTGGCGCCCGCGGCCGGGGCCTACATCCAGTACGCGGCCGTGGAGCGCGATCCGTTCAACTTCGTGCCCGAATATTCCCGCCGCGCCCGTGGCTTCGCGACCTATGCCGCCATCCGCGAGCTCGGGCGGGAGGGGATCGCCGCCATGATCGAGCGCTGCTGCACACTCGCTTCGCGGATGGCCGATCGGCTTCGCGCCGTCGAGGGCATCGAGATCCTCAACGACGTCGTCCTCAACCAGGCCCTCGTCCGCTTCCGTCCGTCGGCAGGCGGCAATATCGATGCCCACACGCGCGACATCGTGTCCCGTATCCAGGCCGATGGCACCGCGTGGCTGGGCGCCACGACCTGGCACGGAATGGCCGCCATGCGCATCAGCGTCAGCAACTGGTCGACCTCCGAGGCCAATGCCGACCGCGCCGTCGACATCATCCTGCGCTGCGCCGCCGACGCCTGATCCCGCTACGGGCTGTCCTCGATCCAGCCGGAGGCCATCGGCGATTCCTCAGTCTGGCGGCCGGTCCAGTCATCCCGAACCCAGCCGAGCAACCGCTCGGGACCCACGGCAATGCCGGCGCAGATGAGCGTCATGGTCAACGGCACGATCATGGCCTCCGCGTGCGCCATCGGCGCGAACGAGATCCAGACGGCCGTCCCGGCCAGGCCCGCAACGCCCGGGCGACTTGCGACGATACCGACCAGCAACAGGATCGTCGGGACGGCGACGAATGACATCTCCCCATTCACCGCGGCGATGAGCGCCGCCATGCCGCCGGCCGCGGCCGTGATCGCGAATACCGCACTCAGCGCCGCAGCCTCCTCGTCACCAACCGACGTGCCGCGCCTCAATACGGCCGATCGTACGGACATGCACTGATTCTACGCCGCACGTCGATCCGTCAAGCTCCACCGCGGAGGCTCGGCGAGCGCGTCACGACGATTTATCGGCGATTTTCTGGCCTGAGCCCACCTCCAGGCCACGCTGCTCCGAAATTTCGGCCGCCGACGTCCACGGCGGTGGCCTCCGGGCCAAAGCTTGCCCCGCGGACGTGGGGTTCCGTCCATTGCCGCGTATGGTGTAATCGGGGTTCGGATGGACCAAAGGCAATGGAGACCGGAATGGCGATCGAGATCGAGCACGGAACCATGACCGGCGACGAGATGGTCGCCCTCACCAAGCGCCACACGCTGTTCGAGTGGTCGGCCCAGAGCAAGGTTGACCCGATCCCGGTCGCCGGCGCCAAGGGCTGCTACTTCTGGACGCCGGAGGGCAAGCGCTACCTCGACTTCAACTCGCAGCTGATGTGCACGAACATCGGCCATGGCCATCCGAAGGTGATCGAGGCCATCGCGCGCCAGGCGGAGACTCTCGCCTACGCCAACCCGTTCATGGCCACCGAGCCGCGCGCGCGCCTGGGACAGAAGCTGGCCGAGATCACCCCCGGCGATATCGACACCTTCTTCTTCACCAACGGCGGCGCCGAGGCCAACGAGAATGCCATCAAGCTCGCCCGCATGGTCACCGGGCGCCACAAGATCCTCGCCCGTTACCGCAGTTACCACGGCGGCACCGCCGGTGCCATCAGCCTCACCGGCGACCCACGAAGGTGGGCCTCGGAGCCCGGCATCCCCGGCGTCGTGCGGGTGCTCGACCCATATCACGGCATCCAGCGCGGCTGGGACACCGCCGCCGAGTCGCTCGCGAACCTCGAGGAGACGATCCAACTCGAGGGCCCGAACACCATTGCCGCCTTCATCCTCGAGACGGTCGTCGGCACGAACGGCATTCTCGTTCCGCCCGACGGGTACATCCAGGGCGTCCGCGACATCTGTGACCGATACGGGATCCTCATGATCGCCGACGAAGTGATGGCC
>JACDHU010000232.1 GCA_013820865.1 Chloroflexota bacterium | reverse complement strand
GCGTCCCGACGTCGCCCTCATTGATCCACGCCTGCCCGATCTCGAGGCCGGCGAGGCGCTCATGACGGGGCTGCGCCTGGCGTGGCCGGACATGCGCATCGTGCTGACCGGATGGTCCGATGTCGAGGGACACTCCCTGCCGTCTACAGCGCGGCCACGCTTCGTCAGCAAGAGCGCGAGCCCGGAGGCATTTGTCGCGGCCATCGTCGACGCCTGCTGCCCGACCTGAATCGGCTAGAGCTCCATTGCCTCGCGAATGGAACCGAGATCGGCCGGGATCGGGACAAGGGTGCCCTCTTCACCCTGTACCGCATCGGGATCCTTGAGGCCGTGTCCGGTGAGCACGCAGACCACCACCTCCGCTGGACCGATGCGCCGCTCCGCGGCGAGGCGCCGCACGCCGGCAACTCCCGCAGCCGATGCAGGCTCGCAGAACACGCCCTCCAGTTGCACGATCATGCGTTGCACGGTGAGGATCTCCTCGTCGGTCACCATTTCGATCAGCCCGCCTGAGTCATCGCGTGCGGCGACGGCGCCGTCCCACGAGGCCGGGTTGCCGATGCGGATGGCGGTGGCCACCGTCTCAGGCGCTTCAATCGGCTCGCCGCGCACAATCGGCGCCGCGCCATCGGCCTGGAAGCCGAGCATCCGTGGTCGTCCGTTGCCAGGTGTTCGGCCTTCGTCGGCGTAGCGTCCGAACCCGCGCCAGTAGGCCGTGATGTTGCCCGCGTTGCCGACCGGCAGGGCCAGCGCGTCCGGGGCACGACCCAGCGCATCGACGACCTCCCACGCTCCCGTCTGTTGCCCCTCCAGCCGATCCGGGTTGATCGAGTTGACGACCACGGCCAGGCCATCTTCGCCGAGACGCCGCACGGCGGTCAGCGCCGCGTCGAAGTTGCCGTCGACCATCACGAGTCGCGCACCCGCGGCCAACGCCTGTGCCAGCTTGCCGCGCGCCACCTTGCCGGCCGGCAGGATGACGTGGCACGGCAGGCCGGCCGCCGCGGCGTACGCCGCGGCCGATGCCGAGGTGTTGCCGGTGGAGGCGCACACGATGGCACGCGCCCCCGCGCCCACCGCGCGATTCACAGCCAGGACCATGCCTCGGTCCTTGAACGATCCCGTCGGGTTCGTGCCCTCGAACTTCAGATACAGGTGCGCCAGTCCCAGCTCGGCGCCCAGGCGTCGCGCGTGAATGAGCGGCGTGGCCCCCTCGCCCAGGGAGATCGGAAAGGGCTCGCCGTCGCGGGCCAGCAGGTCGCGGTAGCGCTCGAGCAGCGGTTGCGGTGGGGTCACGCGTCGAGTATAGGAACTCACCGGCTCCTGAACCTGCGACGAGGCCCGCTCGCCCGTACATCGGCGATTCGTCACATGGGCACGGACGTGCGTCTCGACTCACCGATACATCGGCTGCGGCTGAGCCTCGCCGGCGCGCAGGTCATGCCCTCATGTCACCCGCGAGCCGATGCATCGTCGGTTCGTCACCCGGGCGGGGATCTACGTCACGATCCAGCGATACGTCGGCTGCCGAGTGACAAGGAGCTCATTCCCTCGCGCACTGCACGCTCGGAGGCCGCCGGTACATCGGCGATCCGTCACATGAACTCGGACCCGCGTCACGAATCAGCGATACATCGGCGGCGCGAACGCCGGGCGTGGAAGGAACGACCTACCGTTCGGTGAGAGCCTCGCGCACGATACGCGCCTGCTCGACCTGGTGCACGGCGGGGTAGCCCTCGGCCGGACGCGAGCGCTCGGGGCGGGAGATGTCGCCCAGCGGAATCTTGTACGGCACCATGTGGCGGATCTTGGGCAGCACGAACTTGCGGGCGCCCATGTTGCGTGGCTCTTCCTGGACCCAGGCGAAGGATTGGATCTTCGAGTATCGGTCGAGAACCGGCGGAAGCTCCTCGGTGGGGAACGGGTAGAGACGCTCCACGCGCACGATCGCCACGTCAGTCAAACTCTTGAACGCCTCGGAGCCGATGAGGTCGTAGTAGATCTTGCCACTGCACAGGAGCAGGCGCCGGACCCCAGCCGCCGCCTTCGCATCACCCGCGAAACGCGGGTCGTCGATGACCGCCTGGAAGCCACCGCCCGTCAGCTCGGAAGGCCGTGACGCCGCGGCCGGCAGGCGCAGGAGCGACTTCGGCGTCATGACCACCAGAGGCCGCGCGTCGGCGTGGAGCGCCTGGCGACGAAGCAGGTGAAAGTATTGCGCCGGCGTGGTGGGATAGGCGACACGGATATTGCCCTCCGCGCCGAGCGCCAGGAAGCGTTCGAGCCGCGCCGAGGAATGCTCCGGGCCGGATCCCTCGTAGCCGTGCGGCAGGAGCAGGGTCAGCCGCGAGGTCTGACGCCACTTGGCCAGCCCGGCGATGAGGAACTGGTCAATGATGATCTCCGCGCCGTTGACAAAATCGCCGTATTGCGCCTCCCACAGGACCAGCGCATCGGGCGCGGTCACCGCGTACCCGTATTCGAAGCCCAGGCAGGCGTACTCGGAGAGCGGCGAGTTGTGGAGCTCGAAGCTGGCCTGTGAGCCGGACAGATGCTGCAGGGGAACGTGGCGCTCCCCGGTGGCGGCGTCCCACAGGCCGGCGTGGCGCTGGCTGAACGTGCCGCGCACCGTGTCCTGGCCGGTCAGGCGAATCGGGATGCCATTGGCCAGGAGGGAGGCGAAAGCCAGGAGCTCGGCGTGCCCCCAGTCGACCTTCGGCTCATCGGTCTTCAGCGCTGTCGCCCGCCGATCAAGCTGCTTCGCGAGCTTCGGATGGGTGCTGAATCCCTCCGGCACGGCACCGAGACCCAGGTTCAGCTCACGGAGCCGATCCAGCGCGATGGCGGTCTCCGGCTCTCCGACCTCCTCGGGTGGGATCGCCTCCGAGCCGCGATCCAGCTCGCTCTCCGGCTCGGCCACGCTCTTGCGCAAGGCAACCTGGACCGCTGAGAGCTCCTTCTGCGCATCTTTGAGGCGCGATCCGGCGTCGTCGGCGCTGATGACCCCGGCCTCGACCAGATGCGCCTGGTACAGCTCGCGCACGCTCGGGTGCTCGGCGATCTGGGTGTACATGGTCGGCTGCGAGTACGCGGGCTCATCGCCCTCGTTGTGACCGAAGCGCCGATACCCGACGAGATCGATGACCACGTTGTGCCCGAACTGTTGGCGGTACATCATCGCCAGCCGGGCTGCGGCCAGGCACGCTTCGGGATCGTCGGCGTTGACGTGGATGATCGGCACGTCGAAGCCCTTCGCCAGGTCGGACGAATAATCGGTGGAGCGGCCCTCGCGCGGCCCGGTGGTGAACCCGACCTGGTTGTTGGCGATGAGGTGGATGGTCCCGCCGACGGCATAGCCGTCCAGCCGCGCCAGGTTGAGCGTCTCGGCCACCACGCCCTGCGCCGCGAAGGCGGCGTCACCGTGGATGAGCACCGGCAGGGTGGACGCATGATTAAGCGTGGCAACAGGCCCGGAGCGGTCCGTCT